>CAYGKL010000027.1:0-7284 GCA_964350505.1 uncultured Roseivirgaceae bacterium
AAAATTAATACAATATGCGGATTAGCCCTTGATAAGCAGGATGTTGCTCTAGAGTTTTTAGGTAAACGATTGCATAAGTTCTCAACTTTTAAAAAACAGATCCACAGGCATGCCCTCTCTCCTGAGCATACCTGTGGACTCATAATTTGAAAACGATCTAAAATTCTAACCCAACCGAAAACAGGAAGTTCGTTCCCGCTTGAGGGTAGAAGTAGTTTTCTCTTACTTCATAGTCTGGCCCACCGAAGTAGCCAAAAGTATAGCCATTAGACTCGTACTCAATATTGAATAGGTTATTGACCAATAGGCTCAGGTTTACTCTTTTTACAAATTGAGCGTTGAAACCATAATTGAACCTAAGGTCGTTCACAAAAAACGCATCGATTTTTCGGTTTTCATTGGAAGTATTATCCAAGTACTGATCGCCAACGTACTTCGAAAGCAAGCTCACTTCGAAATCTGAAGTTGGCACAAAGGTGAATTGTCCGCCTGCCACAATGCTCGGAGAAAAGCTGATGTCTGTATCTTCAAACTCAGTTCTTATTTCGTTGAATTGATCGAATGCAGCACCATAATCGAACACAACCTCTTCAAAAGATTGGATTCTATTTTCACTCAAAGCCAAATTGGCTTGAAAGCTAAACCAGCTGTTTAGTTGCATTCCTCCAGTAAGTTCAACTCCCATTCTGTAACTGTCTGGCACATTGGTTCTAATGCCTGCTCCAACATCATTCACCTCTCCTGTCAAAACCAACTGATTCTTGTAGTCCATTAAGTAATAATTGGCTTGAAATACCGCCCTTCCAACGTTCCTTTTAAATCCAATTTCTAGGTTATTCAAGGTTTCATGGGTTGGTTCAGTACCTGGGGCAGCATCAATAATATCAGATCGGTTCGGCTCTTTATTGCCTATGGCGAATGAGCCATAAAAACTTGTGCCTTGGCTTAACTGATAAGTCAGTCCGACTTTAGGGTTGAAGAAAGTAAAGTTTTGGTCGAAATTAATCGGCCTCAAATCATTATCAGTTCCAGCGCCTGAATAGCCAACCGTTCTTATTTGAGCATCGGCAAAAAGGTTGATTTGGCCATTGGCCTGATAGTTTACCTTGAGGTAAGTGTTAAAATCCGACTTATCCGACCTACTCTCATAAAAACGCTCACGGATATCTGCATTACTGGCGTACTGCGCCCAGATGACCTCACCAAAGTGCAAGCCATCATATTCATTGTAAGCACCACCTAAAGTTGCCTGAAGGCTTGATCCATCATAATTGAGATCGTAAGTAATGCCATAAAAATCATTGTCTAGCCATCTTCTTCTGATCAAGTCTGTGGAGCTCACAGTACTCCCTCCAAGGTTCACCTCTTGAAGTCCATAATCGGCCAAGTCTTCATCGTCTCTAAATTCTTCAAAGAAACCAGATCCCTTGGTATAGTGAAGGGCAGAGTTTAGTGACCAGGCAGATCCTAAATCCTGACTGAAGTGAAATTGATAATGGTCTTGACCATAATCATCTACTTGATTATCGTACAAGTAGTAATTGAAAGTTCTTCCTGAATTTCGAAGGTTTTCTGCTTGCTCCTGAGTGTAGCCATTATTGGCTATTACCTCTTCAATTCCGGCTGCATCATTATTGATTTTAGCTTCCGGAGTTCCCCACCAGCTTTGGTAAGTTACTTCATCTCCACCAAAATGAATGAATTGCAAGCTGGTTTTCTTACCATAATAGCCCGCTGAAACATAATAGGAAGTTAGGTCTGATGATGCCCTATCAATGTATCCATCTGAGGTGATTTTAGATAACCTGCCCTCAAATGCCCAATTACTTTCTAAGAGGCCAGTTGAATAAATGGCGTTATACTTTTGCGTATTGTAAGAACCAACAGTAGTATTTACTTGAGCAGCTGGCTCAGTGCTAACGCCATTAGTCAATACATTGATAGAAGCGCCAAAAGCGCCAGCTCCATTGGTAGAAGTACCAACGCCTCTTTGTACTTGAATAGAAGAAGTGGAAGAAGCAAAGTCGGGAGTATTCACCCAAAACACGCCTTGCGACTCTGAATCATTCACTGGAATTCCGTTGATGGTAACGTTGATCCTTGTGGCATCACTTCCACGAATACGGATGCCTGTGTAACCAACCCCTGCACCAGCATCTGAAGTAGTGACAACCGAGGGGGTCCAATTCAAAAGGAATGGCAAATCCTGTCCTAGGTTTTGCTTTTGAATTTCCTCCTCCGATACATTCGTAAATGTCGTTGGTGTACTTTCAGTGGCTCTAGTACCTGTTACAATTACATCTTGAAGCTGTTTTTCTCCTTGTACTAATCGCAGACTTAATTCCTGATTTCCACTTAATCGAATATCTTTTGATAGCTGAGAGTAGCCAATCATAGAAACTTTCAATACATAACTACCATTTGCCAAATTGCTCAAAGCAAACTCGCCTTGTTGGTTTGTGGTAGTTCCTTGAGCTCCTGGGCTCAGCACAATGCTTGCACCATAAATAGCTTCGCCTGTGGCGTCATCGACCACTTTGCCTTTGATGCTGTTTTGCGCCAGCACCTGTGTGATCATCAGCATAAATGCTGACAGCACATAAATTTTTCTCATGTTAATTAATCAATGGTTCAACAATGGAGGCTAGGGGAAGCCAACCGTTTACGTTAGACCACCATATCCCTGCGTCAGCATTACCTGCATCAGGTTCAATGGGTATAATCTCAGCCCGTCTTTAATTCCGATCGCTCGGAAAGGGCACCCCTTTATTGAAGGCAAAACTAGTAATGAATATTTAAAACATCTAACTATCGCTAGATTATAGGATTGATTTTTTTGATGGCTCTTTCAAGTCTATCCTGCTTGTTCCCCTGAACAACAGAATAATGTGCACCATACTCTTTCAAAGCTTTTTCATAGAGATCGAAAAGCTCAGGCCTTTTTTCAGGAGTTTCCCTTAATGGATCTTTCTCATAGGGAATATCAAAGTAGGTTAAGAGATAATATCCTGCCTGATTCATTTCTAATTGTTGCAGAATCCAAGGATCGCAACTACCAAATTTAAATTCGCTCCAAATTTTGAGCACAAAAAGGTCCGTATCCAATATCAGAATATCATCTACTTTTTTCCTTGCCTTCTTCTCGGCTTCCAAATGGCCTTTGGCCATTTCTAATAAATCAGATTGGGTATAGGGTCTACCAAGTTCATTTAGATATTGCCTTGCGAACTCAGGAACCCATTCGGTTTTATATTGTGCTGCTAAAGATTTAGCCAGAGTTGTTTTACCAGTACTTTCAGGTCCTACTATAGCAATAGTTATCATCAGTTACTTTTTGTTGAGGTACAAACTTTTTTTCCAGGCTAGGTAACCAGCCACTGCCATAACGATGTAAATAAGGTAAAGTACTGAATAAAAGTAAAGTTCTTTATGAAAGTATATGCCAGTCGCCAATACGTCAATTGCAAACCAATAATACCAGTTATCGATCTTCTTTCTTGCGGTTAGCCACATGGCCGTGACACTCAGCATTGATGTGGTACTATCCCAAAAAGGCAGGCTTGGAGGATCGGCCCCCTCGAACCAATTTGGAATTTGAATAAGTAGTTGCCCAAAAAGGAAAACAAATGCTCCGGTAATGACCAGAATTATCAAAGCAGGCTTGAGTTCCATTTGAGAAACAGGCACATCATCGGTTTGTGATTGCTTGCCTTTCACCCAATAAACCCAACCGTAAATGTTCAGAATTAAGAAAAAGACATGAAGCAATAAGTCGCCATAAAGCCTTGATTCATAAAAAACGAAAAGTGATATGATGGTATAAATAATACCAAAGGGCCATGTCCAAATGTTCTCTCTGATCAGAAAAACTACCGCGAGTATACCCGTTATGAAGGCAAGGAGACCCCAGAAGTCAAATCCTTGAACATTGACTACGATATCTTGCCATACCTGATTAAGGTCCATGGCGGCAAATATATCATAAATGGGTATATTTCGCTGACTGAATAATTGAAGATGGAAATGTTTAAAGCAATATCAATTCTCATCATTCTAATGGTGATTTTCCCAATTTTAACCTCTGCGCAAGAAAGAGAGGTAAATGTAGAAACGGAAAGTGTTTCTGAATATGTAGAAACTATTCTCAACGGAATCATCACCAAAGAAGGACTACAAAAAATGCCTTATAAGGTTTGGTTCAACACTAATTATAAAACCTACCTTGTTGACACTGAAACACTTAAAAATATTAAGAAAAGGAGCCTCAAAGACCTTAAGATCATAGCGTTTATGGGCACTTGGTGCCATGATAGCAACCGAGAAATCCCTCGTTTAATGCGGGTTTGTGAAGAACTTGGTATTTACGACCAGCTAGAACTTTACGGTGTAGATGTGAACAAAAAAAGCCTTTTAGAAAAGGAAAAAGACTGGGATGTAAGAAAAACTCCGACCATCATATTTTTAAAGGATGGGGAAGAAATTGCCCGAATTTTGGAAGAACCTGAAATCTCCTTTGAACATTCAATGGAGTTAATCCTAAGAGATAATGATTAACCATCAAAAAGACCTTTTCAACCTACCAGAAGATATTACCTACCTCAATTGCAGCTATATGTCCCCGATGCTTAAATCGGTGGCAGAAGTAGGTGTTAGAGCTTTATATGGTAAGGATGATCCAACTTCGGTAAAGCCTGAAGATTTTCATAAAACCACTTCGGCTTTACGCGCGGAATTCGCCAAACTAATTAACGCTCCTTCTCAACAAGATTGTGCCATTGTACCCTCTGTTTCTTACGCCATGGCCAATGTGGCTAAAAACCTAAAGGCTGGTAAAGGTGATAACATTGTGATTGCCGATGAGCAATTCCCAAGTAATGTCTATGCTTGGAAGGAATTAGAGAAGGAACGTGGTATTGAACTTAAGTATGTGGCACCACCACAAGTAAAAGTCAATCGTGGAAAACTATGGAATGAGAAGATTCTCGAAACCATTGACTCCAACACCAAAATGGTGGCAACAGGCCATGTGCATTGGACAGACGGCACAAAGTTCGATTTGGAAGCTATTCGCAAAAGAGCCGATGAAGTTGGTGCCATCTTAGTGATTGACGGTACGCAATCAATCGGAGCATTACCTTTCGATCTGCAAAAAATTAGACCTGATGCTTTGGTGGCATCGGGCTATAAGTGGTTGATGGGACCTTATGCTTCTGGAGTTGCCTACTATGGCGAGTACTTCCAAGATGGTAAACCGATAGAGAACAACTGGATGAACCGCTTGAATAGCGAAGACTTTAGAAACCTTATCAACTATCAGGACGAATATCAATCAGGATCTATTCGGTACGAAGTCGGTGAAAGTGCCAACTTCATTCTAACGCCAATGCTTACTCGCGCCATTCAGCAAATCAATGAGTGGGAACCAGAAAACATTCAGACCTACTGCCAACAACTCACAGCACCCTTCCTTTCTGAATTGAAAGCCATGGGAGTTTCCATTGAAGAGGATGCCTATAGAAGTCAACATTTATTTGGACTTAGATTACCCGAGCATATGGAGATGGAAGAATTAAGAAAACGTTTCGATGATCGAAAAATATTCGTCTCCATTAGAGGCAACTCCATTCGTATTGCACCTCATTTATACAATGATGCACATGATATGGAGGCACTCGTAGAAAGTTTTAAAGGTTAAAATCAGGCCTAGGGCTAGTTTTTTGGAGGACTGAAAATTAATTTCAGATAGTTATTTTTTTCAGTCCTTCAATCTCTGTACTTTTGTCCGGCAAATAAAACCACGTATTTATTTGCTATGCCACTCGAAACAGAAAAGTTCCTCTTTGAAGCCCTCACCTATGATGACGTGCTTCTTCTCCCGGATTATTCGGAAGTTTTACCAAGAAATACAAACACCAAAACTTGGCTGACAAAAAACATTCAGCTTAATATTCCTTTAGTCTCCGCGGCTATGGATACCGTCACCGAATACAAGCTCGCCATTGCTATGGCACTTGAAGGTGGTCTCGGTTTCATCCACAAAAACATGACTGTTGAACAGCAAGCCCTTCAAGTTAGAAAGGTGAAGCGTTCACAGAGCGGAATGATTATAGACCCCATCACGCTCCATGTTGACAGCACAGCCAGAGAAGCTGAATTCATCATGCGTGAGAACAAGATTGGAGGAATCCCAGTGGTAGATAGTAATAAAAACCTTGTCGGTATTATTACCAATAGAGACATGAGGTTCGTCAAGGACATGACGCTTCCTATTCGTGAACTCATGACTAAAGACAATGTCATTACGGCTCAAATGGGTATTGGCTTAGATGAAGCAGAGGGTGTTTTAGAGGAACACAAAATCGAGAAGCTTCCTATTATTGATGATAAGGGTAAACTCACTGGACTCATCACTTATAAAGATATTTTAAAGAACAGGAACAGACCGAATGCCTGTAAGGATGAATTCGGTAGACTGAGAGTTGGAGCTGCTGTTGGGGTAACTCCAGATATTGACGAGAGAATTCATGCTTTGGTGAATGCTGGCGTAGACGTGGTAAGTATAGATACAGCACATGGCCATTCTAAAGGTGTTATAGAAACTGCAAAGCGCATCAAAAAGGCTTTTGGCGACCTTGAAGTGATCGTTGGAAACATTGCTACTGCCGAAGCTGCCAAAGCTTTGGTAAACGCTGGTGCAGATGCCATTAAAGTTGGTGTTGGGCCTGGAAGTATTTGTACAACCAGAATTATTGCTGGAGTAGGAATGCCACAGCTTTCTGCCGTATATGAGGCTGCTCAAGCTATTAAAGACACGGGAATCCCTATCATTGCCGATGGAGGCGTGCGTTACTCTGGCGATGTTGTGAAGGCCATTGCGGGCGGTGCCAGCACTATTATGATTGGCTCTCTTTTAGCGGGAACTGAAGAAGCTCCAGGCGAAGTAATTCTTTACGAAGGAAGAAAATTCAAATCTTACAGAGGAATGGGCTCTGTCGAAGCCATGGAAGATGGTTCTAAGGACCGTTACTTCCAAGATGCTGAAGATGATATTAAGAAACTTGTCCCTGAAGGTATTGTAGGTCGCGTTCCATTCAAAGGATCTGTTCAGGAGGTGCTTTATCAGATTGTAGGCGGATTGCAAGCGGGTATGGGCTACTGTGGTGCCAAAGACATTGAAGCCATGCAGAAAGCTAGGTTTGTAAAGATTACTGGAGCAGGTGCTCGCGAAAGCCATCCACATGATGTGTTTATTACGAGAGAAGCTCCGAATTATAGTAGGTAGTC
>CAYGKL010000027.1:7384-24329 GCA_964350505.1 uncultured Roseivirgaceae bacterium
AAAAAATGCCACTCCTTTCGAAGTGGCATTCTAAAATCTATAAGACTAACGTCTGAAATCTGATGTCTCAGTTCTGACGCTGACTTTTAACCCTGCTGTGCAGTAGCCTCAGCTTTAGCAGAAGCTCTGGCTCTTGCAGAAGCTTGTTCTTTATCTGCTGCTGCTCCAAGCGTTCTTTTAGTTAAGTCAACAACTACTGGAGTTGCTACAAAAACTGAAGAATAAGTACCTACTAAAATACCGATCAATAAGGCAAAAGAGAAGCCTCTTAATACCTCACCACCGAAGATAAACAATACCAATACCACAATTAAAGTGGTCATGGAAGTGATCAAAGTACGGCTAATGGTAGAGTTGATTGACATGTTGAATGTACCGATCAAATCTTTAGACCCTTTCAACTGAAGGTTCTCTCTGATACGGTCAAACACAACCACGGTATCGTTTATGGAGTAACCAATAATCGTCAGCATAGAAGCGATAAACACTTGATCAATCTCGAAGCTGATACCGAACCAACTGGCAATGGCAAAAGCAGAAAGCACTATGAATGCATCGTGAACCAAGGCCACAATCGCACCAAGTGAGAACTGCCATCTTCTAAATCTGATTAAAATATAAACGAAGATTGCCAGAATAGCCAAACCAAATGACTCATAAGATGAAGTCTTAATATCATCTGCAATAGTTGCTCCTACTTTAGAAGAAGCACCAATTGTAAATTGTCCTTCATTTACGGTTACGGTTCCATCAACAAAAGTCTTTCCTGTTGCCTGCTCAAGTCCTTGAGTCAAGGCCAACTTCACTTCCTGATCAGCTTCAGTAGACTCTTCATCAACTCTATAAGAAGTTGTGATTTTAAGCACGTTGCTAGAATTGTACTCTTTTACTTCTACACCGTCTTCAGCGAATACACCAGTAGAAAGTGCCGTTTTCACTTCTGAGGCTACCATTGGCTGATCGAATTCAACAACGTAAGAACGACCACCTTTGAAGTCTACACCTAGTCTTAAACCACTAGTTGTCAAAGCTACAATACCCACACCTATTACGATTGAAGAAATAACATAAGCCATTCTTCTCTTACCAAGGAAGTCTATGTTCACATTGGTTAACCAACCTTTTGACATTGGAGTATCGAATGAAATCTTACTGTCATTCCCTTTCTTAACCATCCAAGTAACAATTACTCTTGTAATGAATACAGCAGAGAAGAATGAACAGATAATACCAATGATCAAAGTGATAGCGAAACCTTTCACCGGACCTTGGCCTAACCAGAAAAGGATAATACCTGTCAATAAGGTAGTTACGTTAGCATCTATAATTGAGCTATAAGCCTTCTGGTAACCTGAATTAATGGCCTGAATCAGTGGAATACCATTTCGTAATTCTTCCCTAATTCTTTCGAAAATGAGTACGTTAGCATCAATTGACATACCGATGGTAAGAACAATACCCGCAATTCCGGGAAGTGTTAAAGCCGAACCAATGTTGGCCAAAATTCCAAGAATGAAGAAAATGTTGAATAACAATGCCACGTTGGCCACAATACCACCTTTGGCATAATAGAAAATCATGAAAACTACTACGATGAGTAACCCTGCAACAATTGAAGTTACACCTTGTCTTTGAGCTTCTTTACCAAGAGTAGGACCAACGACTGCTTCTTCAACAATTCTAGTTGGTGCAGGAAGAGAACCAGCTTTAAGAATGTTGGCTAAATCTTCTGCCTCTTCATTCGAGAAGTTTCCAGAGATTTCAGAACTACCATTTGGAATCTCGCCATTAACGTTTGGTGCAGTATAAACATAGTTATCTAGAACAACAGCAATCTGTCTGTTGATGTTCTGACCTGTAAGGTTCTTCCACTTTTTGGCACCTACAGTATTCATTTGCATGCTTACTGCTGGTCTTGCTCTTGCATCTAAAGTTTGTCTTGCGTCAGTGATAACCTCTCCGGTTAAAGGAGCTTCACCTCTTAAAACCTTAATAGGGAATAACTCAAGCAACTCCGTTCCTTCGGCAACTTTAACAGACCATTTGAAATCTAAGGTTACAGGTATTACTCTCTTTACTCTCTCATTTTTTAAAGCTCTGTTAATGGTAGCCGTATCTGCCAAATTATAGTAGAAGCCTTGGAATGGCCCTTGTCTTTGTAGAGAGAAGAAACTTGAAACACCTGGATCAGCATCTAAGCTATTAGCATCGGCCCCAGTACTATCATTTTGAGCCAATTGCTGCTCTAACGAATTACCAGGCTCAGCTGTAGTAGAAGGAGAGATCTCAGTATTTAAGCTTGTACTCTTTTTATCTGCTTCAACTTTAAGCAATTCCTCGTTGATGGCATTGAGAGTAGAAGCAATCTCATCAGCTCTGTAAACTTCCCAGAACTCTAGTTTCGCAACCCCTTGAAGAAGTTTTCTAACCCTAGCTGGGTTATCTACACCTGGAAGTTCAATTTGAATTCTACCAGTTCCCTGAATTCTCTGAATGTTTGGTTGAGAAGTACCGAAACGGTCAACTCTAGTTCTTAGAATCTGGAATGCTCTATCAATCGCTTGATTTACTTCAGTTTCAATAACATCCATTACTTCAGCGTTAGTAGACTCAAAGCTGATTCTACCTCTATTCGCTGCATTCGCAAAAATTCTACTCAACTTACCCTCTGGGCTCAACTCGTTAAAAGCAGATTCAAACAATTGAGTATAGGCAGTCTGACTTGTCTTCTGACTTTCGGAAGCCATCTCAAGTGCTCTGTTAAAGTTCGGATCTTGGCTATTGCCAGCCAAACCTCTGATGATCTCTACTGGAGAAACTTCCAGTGTCACATGCATACCCCCTTGAAGGTCAAGCCCAAGGTTTAATTCATTTTCTTTGATGTCCTTATAGGTAAATTCAGCACCTAAAAGATTGAGTACAGGTTCCAACCAGATAGAATCTAAATAGGCCTGCTTCTTCTGCTGGTCTATAATTCCAGCGTCATCCTGAGCATACTCAATGGCATCTGCCTGAATACCTCTAGAGAAGAAGGTAATGGACAAGTAATACACGCAAAGCGCAGTAATTACGATTGTCAGGAAAACAATTGTATTCTTATTTTTCATCTGTATAATATGTTGTTAGCGAAATTGAAGTAATAAAAAAAGGTGAGCGCACGCGCTCAATATTCATAGGGCAAAAGTCTAACTAAGGAGCGTTAGGGGATATAATTTGCCTGAATAAGGTCTTATTGTAAGGTGAATCTCCAAGTGGAACAACCTCAACTGGGTATTCAATTTGGTCTGATTCGAAAGAAATTTCTGCTAATAAAATGGCCTGAAAAGGCTCAATGGAGATGCTACTTAAGGGTAAAAGTGCATCAAAAGTTAGTTCATAAACGATCTCCTCTTGGTCTTCGCTATTGCCTTCAGCTTGCTCTTGTTGGTCATCAACTTCCTCAAAATGAACATCTAGCACTTCTTGTGTCACTACAAAAACAGCCACAAACAGACCCAGCAAGAACACGAGGCCTTGTTTGAATCTTTGTATGAGGGTACTGGTTTTCATAATGAGGTCACAAATGTAGCAATTGATGTGAGAAATTTAGCTCTTCGCTGGTATTTTCGACTGAATGACAGCTTTTAAAACATCTAAGGCATTATCGAAACCCGCATTATTCGGAATAATAAGATCTGCACTCTCTTTGTAGGGTGCTATGTACTTCTGAAAAGACGGCATAATGTGGTTCTCGTACTTATACAACACATCGTCTGCATCGTATCCCCTCTCCTCTCTATCTCTTTTCAACCTACGCTGAAGCTTGATATAATCCTTGGCATCTATAAAGACTTTCAGGTCAATCAATTCAGCCACTTTCTGATAATGGAAAATGAAAATACCTTCAACCAAGATGACTGGGGCAGGTCTTTTTATTATTTTTTTTGGGGTGGCATCAGGGTTATTGAAGGTGTATTCTTCCTTTTCAACCTCTTTGCCCTCGCTTAATCCTTTTAAATCAGTGGCGAAATGTTCATAATCAATAGATTCGGGTCGATCGAAATTATGCTGCCCATTTTTATCCACCAACTGAAACTCACGGGGCATATAGTAATCATCTTGTGAAATGCAGGTGACAGATTTAGCATCAAAATGCAGTCTCAGTTTATTCAGCAGCAAAGTTTTACCTGAACCGCTACCACCTGTTATACCAATGATGTATGGTTTTTCCATTGTGCAAATTTAGAAAGCTAAGATGAATTATGAATCGCTATTGAGAAAATGAATCAGCTTTTCAAGCGCACGCTTCCTATGACTGATGGTATTTTTAATCTCTGAAGAAAGTTCTGCAAAGGTTTGACCATAACCCTCTGGAATAAAAATGGGGTCGTAACCGAAGCCATCGACACCAGACATCTCATTCGCAATCGTTCCATCCACAATTCCTTCAAATTGAGAGACATTAGCAGATGCATCTATGTAGGTCATAACAGCCCTGAACCTGGCCTTTCTTGAGTCGGTCTCATTCAATTCCCTAAGCACTTGCGACATATTAGCTTTAGCATCTCTGGTACCAGAATAATGAGCAGTGTGCACCCCTGGTTTGCCATTTAAAGCATCAACCTCTAAACCAGAATCTTCAGAAAACACAGGGATTTTGAATTGGTCGAAAATAAATTGAGCCTTCTCTAAAGAGTTCTCCTCAAGAGTTTCATGAGTTTCAGGGATCTCTCCTACAAAGCCAATATCAGAAAGGGACAGTAAATGAATACTGTCCCCTAATATTTTTTCCACCTCCTGAAGCTTATGAGCATTATTGGTTGTGAAGCAAATCTTCATACTTAAATCCGATTAACGAATGTCTACAACATCCACATCAAAAATGAGTACTGAATTGGCAGGAATTGTACCCTGACGATTCGTGCCATACCCAAATTTAGAAGGTATAAATAATGTTGCACTAGTTCCTTTATTGAATTGCTGAAAGCCCAGCTCCCAACCTCTGATGACTTGACCAGCACCAATTACAAAATCCAAAACACCGCGACCAACAGAAGAATCAAACTCGGTTCCATCCAAGAGGTATCCTCGGTAATTTGTAAAAACTGACTCTGCGAACTCAGCATTTGGCCCTGTTCCAGGAGTGTGAATGACATACATTATCCCTGTTTCGTCAATTTCATTGGCAACGATATTATTCTCTGTAAGGTACTCCTCAATGAGTGACCTATCGAGCGCTAATCGCTGATCTTCATCAAATACCTCCTCTGAATCGCAACCCAAAAAGGCTACAAAAACCAGCACCAACAAGAACTTTACTTTCTTCATTTTAGAAATCAACTACTTCAACATCAAATACTAAAACAGAGTTGGGTGGAATTGGACCACCATTATTTCTTGAACCATATGCAAATTGTGAAGGGATCAAGAGCTTAGCTTTACCACCTTTATCTACATAAGGAATTCCCAAATCCCAACCTTCAATCACTTCTCTATTTCCAAGAGTGAATTCATAAGGAGCATACTCCCTTTGGGCATTATACATGTTGTTCTCTTTGGCAAGTGCTTCATTGCTTGTATCAATCAAAGTACCGTCCATAAGACGAACAGCATAATTCACCTTAACTCTATCTCCAGCCTTAGGAAATTCTCCATTACCAGATTCTAAAGTTACAACGCCAATACCTTCTTCAGTAGTGTTGGCCTCTAAATTATTGTTAACAAGATACTCATCTATAATGCCACTGTCGGTAGCCATTTGCTCAGCTTGAATTCTTTCAACAATTACTGTTTCCTTTTCAATTTCTCTCACCTTAATGTTCCAAGTAACTATTGTAGCACTATCGGCAGGCGTAATTGGTCTACCTGTCATTTGTGAATACTCAGTATAATCCATTTGAATTTGAATGCTATCGCCAACACCACACTGTAAGAATATTTCTTGCAAGTTTGGAGGTAGCCCAATTTGAGGGTTCATGAAATACCCCATTTCATCGCCTGAATCATAAAGGATGGAATCGTTGATGGTGTGAGTCATCACTACATTCATTACCTGATCGGGCTGTGTCCTGGTAGTATCTCCACCATCCGTTACTTTTCTAAACTTTAAGCCTGACTCTAGTTCCACATATTCCGGGGTACTATCGCAAGCCATTACAAGGGCTGTTAAAGCCACTATACTGAGTATTCTATTTATGTTCTTCATATTTTATTATATTCTTCTTCTAGTTGTTCCGCATAATCGGGGAGAATGCTTTTGAACAAGTCAATTGTTTTATTTAATGATAATTCTACTCTTCCTCCTGCAGCATTTTTATGGCCACCACCATTGAAATACTTGGCCGCTACTTCATTCGCAGGAAAGTCTCCAATGGAACGGAGAGAAATTTTAACCTTATCTCCAGATTGCTTGAAAAGACCGGCAAGTGTTACTCCCTCAATAGATAGGGCATAATTGACCAAGCCTTCGGTGTCACCTGTTTTGGATTCGTATTGTGCCAACTCCTTTTCTGTGATGGCAAAATAAGCTACTCTCAGTTCAGGAATTATTTGAAGATTCTGGCTTAAGGCATAGCCTAAAAACCTCAATCGATTCAATGAATTCCTGTCGTAAATATTCTTGGAAACCTTACTGTTATCTGCACCTTTTTCAATGAGTTTGGCAACTACTTCGTGTACATTTTTGGTAGTATTCGGATGTCTGAAACCTCCTGTATCTGTCATTATACCCGCATAAAGACATTCTGCAATATCTTTATCTATCAAGTGTTCATGTCCTAAATCAACAATAAGCTCATAACAAAGCTCGCAAGTAGCGGCTGCCTGAGTACTCCAATAACGCAAGTCTGCAAAGTCTTCGGGGTCTAGGTGGTGGTCTACATTCACTTTAAAGCCCTTAGCTTCGCGAACCATCTCACCTAATTCATTAATTCTAGTGAGCACTGAAAAGTCTAGTGTGAAGATGATATCAGCTTCATTTACCCAGCGCTTACATTCATCTGGGTTTTCTTCCGTGAATATTTTCACCTGATCATTACCCTTCATCCAGTGTAGAAACTCTGGATAAACCGAAGGAGTAATCACTAAGACTTCGTGTCCTAGTTTTAAAAGATAATTCGCCATTCCTAACGATGACCCTAATGCATCTGCATCGGGCTTATCGTGAGTCGTAATTACGATCTTAGAAGGAATTGCTAGTTTTTCCTGTAGTAGTTTGATCTCTTGCATGCAATCAATAACCCTGAGGTCTTTGAAAGGAGGGGCAAATTTGACAAGAAATGTTTTACCAAACAATCCTAGCCCTTGATTATCTGATTATTAAGAATTCAAAAGAAATAAAGGTAGTCAGGTTAAATCGAAATTATCTTCTATTTTTGCGACCGATTTTTGAATAGAAACGATCAATAATAAAGAAAAATGGCAAGTAACAGAACATTTACTATGATTAAGCCTGATGCAGTAGCTGATGGTAATATGGGAGCAATTTTGAAAATGATTGAAGACGCAGGCTTCAAAATCATTTCAATGAAATACACTAGGCTTTCTGCTGACTTAGCTGGAAAATTCTATGAAGTTCACAGCGAAAGACCTTTCTACGGTGAATTAGTGGAGTATATGTCTTCTGGGTCTATCGTTGCAGCAATTCTTGAGAAAGACAATGCAGTAGAAGACTTCAGAAAACTTATCGGTGCTACTAACCCAGCTGATGCAGCTGAAGGTACAATCAGAAAATTATATGCTAAGTCTATCGGTGAAAATGCTGTTCACGGATCTGATTCTGACGAGAATGCTCAAATTGAAGGAAGCTTCTTCTTCTCTCAGTTCGAAAGATTCTAGCCTTTAGTACAAAAATTTTGAAAGCGCTTTGACCTCAGGTTAAAGCGCTTTTACTTTTTCCACCATTTAGGAATTAAGAAAACACCGACAATTAAGTAAGGGTAATAGGTGGAAAGGCGCCAAAGAATGCTGCTGAGAAAACTATACTCTCCTGCTATGTCACCATAGAATGTAGGGAAAATTAATTCAGCCGTTCCAGCATTTCCTGGCGATGGTGAAACCAGCATCACAATCCACATCATCAGGTGACGCCCAACCATTAACACCTGATCTTCCCATAAAACTCCCACAAAACCATTCACCCAAACATTTACTAGGGCGAATTTAAAAATCCATACGAGGTAAGTAATTCCAATAAGCTTTACCCAATGCAACATGGATTGCCCTTTAAGAACTTGTGATGCAAGCACCATTTCATCACTTTGCTTCATCACCACCGGCTCCCATTTTCTTAGCGGCTTCCATTGCATTAACCCTGAAAGCAGCTTACGTACTGCCTTAGGGAATAATAACAAAGCTGAAAGCATGAAAAAAGTAAAGAACAGAATGGTAGTATAACTATACCAGAAAACACCAGTCATGCCTTTTTCTAGAAATGAGCTACCGGAAGTATTAACTGGTAAAACTGCCCCATTGCTCAGCCAAAGTGCCAATGGAGAGGCCGTAAGGAAAAAGAGATTATCTAGTATGGCTAGAAGGAGTGTGTAAGCTAGAGCCTTCCCAAAAGATTGACCTTCTTTAAAAATGATAAACACCAATACCGCTGCGGCACCAACCAAGGGCGGGGTTACAGCTATGGCAAACTCCCACAGCAAAACTATCCGTATTGCAGAGGTGAAATTGATCTCAGCGTGTGAAATCATTCTCACCCTCAAGGCATTCAAACTGTCTTTGATGACAATGACCACAAGAGCCAACAAAATAAAAGGTAATCGAAAATCGGAGAATAACTTAAACGTTTCTGGAGTAAACTGATCATCGCGATAAGCCATAAAGGCAACTAATGCCAGACCTAAGCCAACAGGTAACCAAATACTTTTGGGGTTGAGTACTTTGAGCGCCTTTTCCTGCTCCATAACTATGACTCAGTAACTAAATCTTCTTCAATCTTCTCTATCCAGAAATTATTGAAGCCTTCACCCAAATGCATGGTAATCTGCCTCATCTGCAGCAAATCAAGGATCGAAAGAAAGTTAAAGATGACTGCTATTTTATGGGGCTCAAACTTAATGAGCTCTTCAAATGACATCCGAGGCACATCTACCAGTTTATTCATGATAAAGTCTCGCTGCCCTGAAATGGTATAGGGATATTGCACCACTTCGTGCTTGGGTTTATTCTGCTCGAACTCATATTTTGAGATCACTCGCTGAAATACCTTTAATAGCTTATACAAATCAATATCCTGAAGCTCTGACTCAACATCATTACCCTCCGCCAGCTTCTTAAGTTCCTTGAGAATATTACCTCTTTTTTCTTTTTGAGAACGATCGAGCTCCATATTACCCAACTCCTCAACTACCGACTTGTACTTTTTATATTCAAGCAAGTGCTTCACCAACTCTTCTCTTGGATCAATTTCGTTCCCTTCCTCATCAAGAACCGGTCTTGGTAAAAGCATTTTGGCTTTGATGCGCATAAGTGTGGCAGCGACCAAAATAAATTCACTGGCCACCTCCACATTCAGCTTTTCGAGTTGATGTAAGTATTCTAAAAAGTCTTTTGTGATAGTGTGAATGGGAATATCGTAGATATCCAGCTCATCGCGCTGAATAAAGAACAGCAGCAAATCGAAGGGGCCTTCAAAAAGTGGAAGCTTGATTTCGAAACTCACGGAAATAAATTCTTTCGAATCAAATATATAGAGAATGACAGAATAGAGCCGTTCAACCCAAAATAATTTTTAATTTTACTGATTGTTAAAAATCTGACACAAACATTTCAAACAGATGTTTGTTCTTTAGACATCCAAATTGAAAAATGTTGATTAAGCCCGGGCCCCTACTTTCTAAAATCGACTCACCTTCCGATCTAAAAAAATTAGAGCAAGAACAACTAGTTCAGGTTTGTGATGAACTGAGACAATTTATCATTGACAATGTCTCTGTTTATGGAGGTCACTTCGGTGCAAGTCTCGGGGTCGTAGAATTGACAGTAGCCATCCATTACGCTTTCAATACCCCAACTGATCAACTCGTTTGGGATGTAGGACACCAAGCCTATGGACACAAAATACTTACCGGCAGAAGAGACAGTTTTCACACCAACAGACTTTACAAAGGCCTTTCTGGTTTTCCGAAAAGAAAAGAAAGCGAATACGATACTTTCGGTGTAGGCCACTCCTCGACTTCAATTTCAGGAGCATTAGGAATGGCCATTGCCAATCAGTACAAGAATGACAACCGTCAACACATCGCGGTAATCGGAGATGGTGCAATGACAGGAGGTCTGGCTTTTGAAGCCATGAACCATGCAGGAGATACCAATGCTAATTTGTTGATAATTCTCAATGATAACTGCATGTCAATAGATCCCAATGTTGGGGCCTTGAAGGACTATTTGACTGATGTAACTACTTCTGGCACCTATAACAAAGTAAGGGATGATGTCTGGAATATACTCAGCAAATTCTCCAAATTTGGTAAAAGTGCTCAAGAGATAATCTCCAAGGTTGAGCATTCCATGAAGGCGCTTTTGTTGAAGCAAAGCAACCTATTCGAATCACTTAACCTGAGATATTTTGGCCCAGTAGATGGTCATGATGTGCATCATTTAACGGCAGTCATGAATGACCTCAAGAATATTCCGGGTCCTAAAATTCTTCATTGCGTTACTGTAAAAGGTAAAGGGTATAAGCCAGCTGAAGAAGGAAATGCCACCACTTGGCATGCTCCTGGTAAGTTCGACAAAGTGACTGGAGAGGTTTTCAAGAAAATTAATGACAAACCTACCCCTCCAAAATATCAGGATGTTTTCGGCCACACTTTAGTGGAGCTAGCCGAAAAGAATGAAAAAATTATGGGGGTCACCCCTGCTATGCCTTCAGGGTCTTCAATGAACATAATGATGAAGGCTATGCCCGACAGGGCCTTTGATGTAGGCATTGCCGAACAGCATGCCGTAACTTTATCGGCAGGGCTAGCAACTCAAGGACTTGTGCCATTTTGCAACATCTACAGCACCTTTATGCAAAGAGCGTATGACCAAGTGATTCATGATGTATGTATTCAAGACTTGGCTGTAAACTTTTGTTTAGACAGAGCCGGATTTGCCGGAGCTGATGGCCCAACTCATCATGGCGCTTATGACATTGCCTATATGCGATGCATTCCTAATATGATTTTAGCTGCGCCAATGAATGAAGCCGAATTGCGGAACATGATGTACACGGCTCAACTGCCAAGAGAGGGACAAGCATTTACCATTCGCTACCCGAGAGGTGAAGGGGTTATGCCAGAATGGAGAAATGAAATGGAGAAAATGGCCATTGGAACAGGAAGAAAAGTTTCTGATGGTGAAGATTTAGCCATTCTGACCATTGGCCACATAGGTAATTATGTTACCGAAGTGAAAGAAAGCTTGAAGAAATCAGGACTAGTTCCTGCGCATTATGACATGCGTTTTGTAAAGCCATTAGACGAAGAACTACTTCACGACATTTTCAGAAACTTCAAGAAGGTAATTACTATTGAAGATGGTTGTGTAGTTGGAGGTTTCGGAAGTGCCATTCTTGAGTTTATGGCTCTCAACAACTACTCTGCCCAAGTGAAAATGCTTGGCATTCCAGATAGAATAGTTGAGCATGGTACGCAATTAGAGCTTCATGCAGAATGTGGTTTCGACCCAGCTGGCATCTCTAAAACTGTGAAAGAGATGTTAGGGGTTAAAGTTGCTGCCCCGCATGCCAGCAATTAATTTTCAAGTTAAGGGCGAAGGATTTCCTGTCATTCTCATCCATGGTTTTTGTTTGAATCATGAAATGTGGAATGATACGGTCCATCACTTATCATCAGATTTTAAGGTTTATGCCATTGATCTTCCTGGCTTTGGGAAGTCTGCGCTAATCTCCGATTCAATGACACTTGAAGATGCGGCTACCAGTATTGTTCATTGGATAAAAGATCAAGGTATTGGGAAAGCTATCTTCGTTGGGCATTCTCTTGGAGGATACGTTGCGCTGGCAATTGCCGAACGCTTCCCAGAATTAATCCAAGGCATCGCTCTTGTTCACTCTACAGCATTTGCCGATAGTGATGAGAACAAAGTCAATAGAGATAAAACGCTAGCATTCATTCATAAATACGGACACGAGAAGTGGATAGCGACTTTCGTTCCAAGCTTGTTCGCAAAAGAAAATCAAGAACACTGCCAAAGTGCAATTGAGGAAATTCAATCCTCCGGTTTTGCCACCTCACCCAAAACCATTTCAGCTTATACCTTAGCTATGCGCGATAGAAAAGATCGCTTTGAAGTATGGCAGGGAGTTAAAAATGAGTGCCTATTTATTGGGGGCACAGAAGACATAAGAATTACATCTGAGATCTGTGAAGAGCATATTTATGCTCGAGAACTTGTTCATGGGCATATTTTAAAAGGAATTGGCCATATGAGCATGTTCGAAGACCCAAGTCAATTCAATCAAATACTAAATACTTATCTAGTTAAAGCAACTCTTTAAGAAAGAAGGCTTACTAGTTCTCTTTTTGTTACCACCCCTGCTTTTCGCCATTTCAGCTCACCATTTTGAAAAAGTATTAAAGTAGGGATACTTCGAACACCAAATCGCTGAGCAATAGGCTGATTCTTATCAACGTCTACCTTAATCACTTTCATTTTGCCTTGCATTTCCTCCGCAACTTCCTTCAATACTGGCGCCATCATTTGACAAGGTCCGCACCAATCGGCATAAAAATCTACAAGAACTGGAGTTTGTTGATCTATGAGTGAATCGAATTTTCCTTTCATTTCTTTAATAGTTTTGCATCAGTTGAACAGTGAATAAATTTGATTTGTTCCTATACTTGTCAAATGCTTTTTCTGCAATATGCACGAATACGACTTTACCCAGCCTTTTAATTTCCTGATCCTCACTGGCCTCATGTTTTTAGTGGTGGTCTTAAGATACTCATTCGTTGCTGGGATCTTTTATCTTGTGTTCTATGTAATTGATCCTGAGTCGGTAAGGAGCAGAAAGATATTCAATTCAGGCGCATCTAAAGAACAGTTTAGAAAGGAAATATTCTGGTCTACGTTCACATCATTACTTTTTGCCCTAGCAGGAGCTGGCATGGTGGTACTTTGGCAAATGGGATATACTACCATTTATGAAGATATCTCTGAATTTGGCTGGTGGTGGCTACCAATTAGCTTTCTCATTGCTGCAATGATTCACGAGACCTACTATTACTGGCTTCACCGATGGATGCACAAACCAAAAGTTTATAGGCTGATACACAAAGTCCATCACGACAGTCACGTTACATCACCATGGACAAGTTTTTCTTTCCACCCTGGAGAAGGGCTGCTTCAATCTCTGATTATTCCAGTTATCGTTTTATTCTTACCTATGCACTATTGGACAATTGTGACTTTACTCACTTTCATGACCATAACAAGTGCCATAAATCATTCTAATGTTGAAATCTATCCCAAAGGTTTTCATAAACACTGGCTTGGGAGATGGATGATCGGGGCGACACATCACAGCCTACACCATACACAGTATCGCTTCAATTTCGGATTATATTTTACTTTCTGGGATAAATGGATGAAGACTGAAAGTGAGAAGTATGCTCCAGATTTTGAGAAGCATACAAAGTGAAGATGGTATAAAATAAAAGAGTCACTCCCGTTGGAGCGACTCCCTTTCACCTAAACACCTGGGTAACTAACTACTCATAGTGAATCTTTCGATTCCTACACCCAGACTTATCTTTAATTGCTTTCGCGAATTGACTTATCTAATGAGGAAATAATTACCTCATGTGAAATCAAAGTTAGTAGGATTTTTCATTAAATAAAATTTAACATACCAATAATCCTAAAAAGTTACCAACACAGTTATCCACATTATAACCTCCTTCAAATACACTTTTTTGATGTTTGTCACTATTTACAGCTTAATACAGACATTCTTTTTTTCAGTAAAGAAGTCCAAAGCTTCCCAACCACCTTCTCTACCCGCACCACTATGCTTTACCCCACCAAAGGGTGTTCTTAAATCTCGAAACAACCAACAATTTACCCAAACGATCCCACTTTCCAGCTCTGTTGACATGCGATTTGAAGTATTTAAATTGGTCGTCCATACAGTTGCTGCTAGCCCATATTGTGTAGAGTTAGCCATTTTTAAAACTTCTTCTACCGAATCGAAAGGAGTAAGCGTAACCACTGGACCAAATATCTCTTCTTGATTGGTTCTGCAGTCAAAAGCCAAGCCTTCAAAAACGGCAGGCTGTAGGTAGTACCCCTCAGAGTATTCGCCTTGAAGCTTGAGTTGATTACCTCCACAAAGAAGCTTACCTCCCTCTTGTTTTGCTAATGCGATATAGGATAATACTTTATCTAAATGCGGCTTAGAAACCAATGCCCCAACTTGGGTGGCCTCATCATATGGTGCACCTACTTTCAGTTGAGCAGCCTTTTCGACAAAAGCATTCCTGAACTTGTCATAAATAGATCGCTCAATAAAAATTCTTGAGCCGCAAAGACAGATTTGTCCTTGATTGGCAAAGCTCGACTGAAGTGAGGTCTTCAAAGCATTCTCAAAATCACAATCGGCAAAAATGATATTCGGGTTTTTACCACCTAACTCGAGCGATAACTTCTTAAACATTGGTGCTGCGGTTGCCGCAATTTGCTTACCTGTATTTGTACCACCCGTAAATGAAATGGCCTTGGTCTTAGGGTGTTCGACTATTGCCTGTCCAACTTTTGGACCGAGACCATGGACAATATTGAGAACTCCTTTAGGCAAGCCCGCTTCTAGGCAAAGCTTGGAGAACAAGAAAGCTGTCATTGGGGCAATTTCGGAAGGCTTAGCCACCACAGTATTTCCTGCAGCTAAAGCAGGTGCAATTTTCCAAGTGAACAAGTACAGTGGCAAATTCCATGGTGAAATACAGCCCACCACTCCCAATGGCGACTTTAATGTCATATTGATCGCTTCTCCATCGGTCTGATGTGCTTCAGTTGACTCGTGTAAAATGGCTGTAGCAAAAAACCGCATATTGGCTGAAGCTCGAGGAATATCCACTGCCTTAGCTAGCTTGATTGGCTTGCCATTGTCTTTGGACTCTGCCATGGCCAACGGCTCAAGGTTTTTATCAATCAAATCAGCAATCTTAAGCATTACCTTTGAGCGTTCAGCACGTGACATTTTCGACCAAATAGGAAAGGCCGCTTCCGCGGCATTCACAGCCGCCTTAACATCTTCAGCATCTGAATCTGGAATTTGACCATAAACTTTCCCAGTTGCTGGTTCTATATTTTCTAGGTATTGATTGGCTATTGGTTCAACCAATTCTCCCCCGATATAATTGAGAATTCTATCCATAACTTACAAACAACCAGTTCTTCCTCCGTCTACAGGAATGTTAACTCCATTGATATATGAAGCAGCGGGAGAAGCTAGGAATGCGGCTGCCGCAGCGACTTCAGATGCATCTGCAAAGCGTCTGGCCGGAATCTCAGACTTCATTTCCATTTCAACATCTTCAACAGATTTGCCAGTCTTCGAAGCCTTGTTTTCAATAATCGAGCTCAATCTTTGGGTTGAAGTAGCCCCCGGCAAAACATTATTGACTGTGATACCAAATGGCCCTAATTCATTAGCTAGAGTTTTTGACCAGTTGGCTACAGCACCTCGAATGGTGTTGGAAACTCCTAATCCTGGAATAGGCATTTTAACTGAGGTTGATATGATATTGATAATTCTTCCATAGGAAGCCTCCTTCATTGCTGGAACGCAAGCTTGAGCAAGAATTTGATTACAAATTAAATGCTGATTGAACGCAATTCTAAAGGCTTCTAAATCCGCATCTATTGCCAAACCTGCAGGAGGCCCTCCTGTGTTGTTAATCAGGATATGATAAGAATTACCTTCTGCTAGGTGATTATCAACGGTTGATTTTAATTCGTTGGGTTTGGCAAAGTCTGCCGCAAGCACTTGATGATTCTGTCCAGATGTCTGAGAGAGCTCGTCTTTAACATCCAATAGCTTTTGCTCATTCCTGGAGCAGAGTGTTACACTACAGCCCAAATTGGCTAATTCTTCAGCGATTGCTTTTCCAATGCCCTGAGTACTGCCACAAACAAGTGCCGATTTTCCTTCTAAGTTTAAATCCATAGGTTTTAGGGGTTGAAGTAAAGTTATGAAAATCAGATTTAGGCTTCAGGTGAATTTGCGTAATTTAGAGCGCACCAATTGGAAAACATCATGTCAATTAGAAGACCATTTAACCTGACGCAGTGGATTGAAGAAAATCGCGACCTTCTCAAACCACCTGTTGGCAACAAAAATCTTTACCCTGAGGGAACTGATTATATCGTAATGATTGTAGCTGGCCCAAATGCCCGCAAGGATTATCACTACAATGAAACAGAAGAACTTTTCTACCAATTGGAAGGAAACATTACTGTTCGCATTCAGGAAGATGGTAAGGCTGTAGATATTCCACTTGGCCCAGGCGACATGTACTTACATCCACCCAAAGTGCCTCATTCCCCTGTGCGATCTGAAGGCTCAATAGGTTTGGTGATTGAAAGAGTTAGAACTTCTGAGCATACTGATGGTCTGATGTGGTTTTGCGACAACTGTAATGAGAAGCTCCACGATACTTATTTTCCATTGACAAATATTGAAAAAGACTTTTTCCCGCGATTCAAAGAATTCTATGGTTCCGAGGAACTTAGAACTTGCAAAAGTTGTGGGCATCTGATGGAAACGGATCCGCGGTTTGTTGGATAGAATTCAGAAAACAGTTATCAGAAATCAGGACTTCTGATTCACTTTTCACCGATAACCAATAATTTTTATGTTAAAGATTGACATGCATACCCACATCATCCCGGAGTATCTGCCTAAATGGACAGATAAGTTCGGTTATGGTGATTTTATTCATCTACACCA
>CAYGKL010000027.1:24429-27180 GCA_964350505.1 uncultured Roseivirgaceae bacterium
ATCTGCCTAAATGGACAGATAAGTTCGGTTATGGTGATTTTATTCATCTACACCATCATAAGGAGGGGGCTGCAATGATGATGAAGGGCACTAAATTCTTTAGAGAGATTCTCTCCAATTGTTGGGATCCAGAGATTCGAATGCAAGAATATGCTCAGCATGGCACACAAGTTCAAGTAATATCTACTATCCCAGTAATGTTCTCTTATGATGCTAAGCCAGAAGATGGCCTAGAAATATCAAGGTTTCTCAATGATCATGTTGCTGAAATCTGCCATAAATACCCAAAAAACTACATCGGTTTAGCTACACTGCCCATGCAAGATGAAGAGCTTGCAATCCAAGAGCTAGAAAGGTGCAAGAACGAACTTGGCCTACCAGGTATTCAAATTGGCTCTAACATCAACGACAAAAACCTAAGCTCACCCCGTTTCTTCCCCATTTTCGAAGCCTGCGAGCGTTTAGGAATGGCCATTATGATTCACCCATGGAATATGATGGGCTTCAGCAGTATCGAGCGCTATTGGCTACCTTGGCTAGTGGGCATGCCTGCTGAAACTTCGAGGGCTGCATGCTCTTTAATCTTCGGAGGAGTACTAGAAAGGTTGCCCAACCTTAGGGTGAACTTCTCACATGCAGGCGGTTCATTCCTTCCGACACTCGGGAGAATAGAACATGGCTTCAACTGTCGCCCTGACTTGGTGGCCATTGACAACCAGGTTAATCCTAGAGATTACTTAGGCAAGTTTTGGGTAGACTCCATTACCCACGACCCATTGCTCTTAGATTATGTCTTGAAAGTTCAAGGCTCCAAAAGAATTACGCTTGGCTCAGATTATCCATTCCCTTTAGGCGACTTAGAAATTGGTGCTTATATCGAAGAAATGAATTTAGCACCTGAAATTGTGGATGATATTTTTTGCAATGCCACCTTAGAATGGCTCGATTTAGAAAGACCACTTTTTGAATAATGAAACACACGGCCATTACATTTTTGGACAGCCCCATCGGCAAGCTTAAAATCATCGGGGATGAATTGGCCATAAAAATGGTCTCTTTCACGGATGAGGAAGAGCGTTCAACAGATGGTAAAGTTCCTAATGTAGTACGGACTTGTAAGTTTCAGCTGAAGGAGTACTTTGAAGGTAAAAGGAAGGTTTTCGATTTCCCCATAGACCCCGATGGCACTGAATTTCAAAAAGAGGTGTGGGATGAGCTTCTCACTATCCCTTTTGGAAAAACATCGACTTATGCAAAACAGGCAATTAAGTTGGGTAATTTGAAAAAAATTAGAGCAGTAGGTACGGCCAATGGCAAGAACCCTATCTCCATCATTATCCCTTGCCATCGCATTATTGGAACAGACGGCAGCCTAACAGGTTATGCAGGTGGATTACACAGAAAAGAATGGTTGCTGAAACATGAACACTCAATACCGGGTTACAATCAATTGAAACTATTTGGATGACATACGAGAATACTTTAGCCTTTGCACAACAGGCAGATCAGCAAGACCCATTGAGAAAATGGAGATCAGAATTTCACTTTCCTCAAATCAACGGTAAAGATGCATTTTACTTTACTGGAAACTCCCTAGGGCTTCAGCCTA
This sequence comes from uncultured Roseivirgaceae bacterium, assembly GCA_964350505.1. Lineage (GTDB taxonomy): Bacteria > Bacteroidota > Bacteroidia > Cytophagales > Cyclobacteriaceae > Roseivirga. The sequence goes on from CAYGKL010000027.1 coordinate 26,039, forward strand.
AAAGAACGAGAGGTTTTGTAGAGGAAGAAATGAACAAGTGGGAAAACTATGGAGTGGAAGGCCACTTTGTTCCGAAGAAAAGACCTTGGCTTAAGTTTCATGAGGCAAGCAAGAATGCTTTAGCCAATATTGTTGGGGCCAAGCCAATAGAAGTGGTTTGCATGAACAACCTTTCTGTGAACCTTCATTTATTAATGGTTTCATTCTTTAGACCAACTAAAGAGCGATTCAAGATAATTTGTGAAGCTGGGGCATTTCCATCAGACCAATACATGTTTGAAAGCCAACTAAAGTTTCATGGGCTCAACCCTGATGAAGCTTTAATAGAAATTTCGCCAAGAAAAGGTGAGCAAACCCTTCGAACTGAAGACATTATTTCAACCATTGAAGAGCACTCTAACGAGTTGGCTTTAGCGTTATTTGGAGGATTGCAATACTACACAGGACAGCTCTTCGATATGAAAACAATTACTGAAGCAGGACACAAAGCTAATGCTTTTGTAGGCTTCGATCTGGCTCATGCAGCGGGTAATCTTCCTTTACACCTTCATGATTGGAACGTTGATTTCGCTACATGGTGCTCCTACAAATACATGAATTCTGGCCCCGGAAATGTTAGCGGCATTTATATTCATGAACGATTTGCCAATGACAATAGCATACCGCGTTTTGCAGGCTGGTGGGGCCAAAGGGAAGATGAGCGCTTCCAGATGAAAAAAGGATTTCAACCTATGCCCGGAGCAGATGGATGGCAACTGAGTAATGGCAATGTAATTGCCACAGCAGCTCACTTGGCTTCTCTAGAAATTTTCGAGGAGGTTGGCATGAAAGCACTGCGCGAGAAAAGCATTAAACTTACGGGGTACCTAGAGTTTATCGTTGATGAACTAAGTGGCGAAGATCAGCTATTTGAAATCATCACTCCTAGAAATCCAGAAGAACGCGGGGCACAATTATCCATTTTCTTTCATAGAAATGGTAAATTAATGTTCGACTATCTCGTGGAACAAGGAGTAATTGGAGATTGGCGTGAACCCAATGTAATCAGAATTGCGCCTGCTCCACTTTATAATTCTTTCGAAGATGTATTTCATTTTGGAAGATTATTGAAAGAAGCGATTAGCAAATATGCTAGTGCATAA
>CAYGKL010000027.1:27280-30409 GCA_964350505.1 uncultured Roseivirgaceae bacterium
TTTTTTAAACTATGAATAAAAAGGTAACTGTACTTGGAGCAGGCTTAGTAGGTTCTCTGCTCTCAATTTTTTTAGCCAAAAAAGGCTACAAGGTTACCACCTATGAAAGTCGGCCAGACTATAGAAATGTATCCTCAATTGGAGGCAGATCCATCAATTTAGCCCTAAGCCATAGAGGAATTAAAGCACTCAAAGCGGTTGGTTTAGATGAGGAAATCAAGGCAAGGTGTATTCCTATGCCCGGCAGAATGATTCACTCTGTGGAAGGTAAACTCGACTTTCATGCCTACGGAAAAGAAGGTGAATACATTAACTCTATTTCAAGGTCTGGATTGAATGAATTGCTTTTAGATGAGGCTGAAAAGGCAGGAGTAGAAATTTACTTCAACCATAAATGTTTGAATGTCGATTACAAAAACACCCTAGCTCAATTCGAACATGAAGATCAAAAACTCGAAATAGCATCAGACTTTATATTAGGTGCCGATGGTGCATTTAGCGCCATGAGAAACTCCATGATGCGTTCCGAACGATTCAATTATGAGCAGCATTACATCACTGCTGGCTATAAGGAGTTGCACATTCCACCAAACGCCCAAGGTGATTTCGCCATGGACCCTAGTGCACTACATATTTGGCCAAGAGGTAAATTCATGCTTATTGCCCTACCTAATTTAGATAAAAGCTTCACTGTTACCCTTTTTCTGCCTTTTGAAGGTGAGCATTCATTTGAAAAGCTTCAGCATGAAAAAGAGGTCATGAACTTTTTTAACACAGAGTTCAGTGATGCTGTACCTTTAATGCCAGAGTTGATCCATGATTTTTTCAATAATCCTACTTCTGGCCTGGTCACCATTAGATGCTACCCTTGGGTTAAAGGTAATTGTGCTTTAATTGGAGATGCTGCCCATGCCATTGTGCCATTTTATGGTCAAGGAATGAATGCTGGTTTTGAAGACTGTCATGTGCTGAGTGAATTGATAGATGAGCTAGGTACTCTTGACCAAACCCTCCTTGGCAAATATGAAGAATTGCGGAAGCCAGATGCAGAAGCCGTGGCAGACTTAGCCCTTTACAACTTTATCGAGATGAGGGACAAAGTGGCTGATCCCAAATTCATTCTTCAGAAAAGGATTGAAAAGAAACTCAATGAACTCTTCCCAGAAAAGTGGCTACCCCTCTACTCGATGGTAACTTTTAGTGATTTGAGATATTCTGAAGCCCTAGCTATTGGCAAAAAACAACAAGCCATTATGGACAAAGTCATGGAATACCCGGGGATTGAAATCGCTTGGGAAAATCTGGACTTTGAATCGATTGTTAACCAGCTTTAAATCGCTGCCTCAGCTCCAAAGGTGTAGTATTCTTTAGTATCCTAAAAGTTCTATTAAAATTCGATAGGTTGTTAAAACCCACATCAAAAGCAATCTGAGCTACACTCAATTCAGTATTCCTCAACAATTCAGTAGCCTTTTGTAGTCTAATCTCATTGAGGAAATTTAGATAGGTCTTTCGAGTATGCTGTTTGAAATACCTACAAAAAGCCGATTTATTCATGTGAACTACCTCCGCAACCTCTTCCAATTGAATGACTCTGTGATAATTTTCGAGGGTAAATTTAAATACATCATCAAGCCTTCTCCCTTGGTTTTCCTTTATCGATTTTTGTGGAACATGACTTAATACCTGCTTTTCTGTCGCTAAAAATTCATCTAACAAACTGAGTATTTTCCCGAGCCTGCTAAGGGGAGTAGATTGAAAGATGTCTTCTAAAATGCCAATAAGGTGCTCAGACTTGTAAGACTCAACTTTTAACCCTTTATCCGCCTCCAATAAGAGACCTTCTAAACGGCTCAGTTCAGGAACAACGTCTTTCCCCTTTCTAATGAACTCAGGTTTAAAGAAGACCGATTTGGATAGTACATGTTTAGATTCAGGCAAGTAATATTCATCCTTACACCTGAAAACATGAGGTGAGTTACTACCAATCAGATAAATCTCGTTAGGTTGAAACGCACCAAGATAATCTCCATAAATCAGCGTTCCCTCCCCTTTTACGATCCATGTCAACTGCAACTCTGGATGCTGATGAAGCTTGTCATAGAAATAAGGTTCTTCATCAATCTGTAAGTGAAAAGAACTACTTTCTACTTTAGGAATTTTAAAAGGGAGCACTTTCATCAATGAAATCTAAACAGTCTTCGGCTTATCACGATAAAATAATTGCAAATATATCATCATTATTGATCAATTTCTAATGAGCATAGCTTCTGGCAATCCGCTAGATTCGTAAAAATTTTAAGCCATGAAAGTCAATTGGGAAGGAGTATATCCTGCAGTTACTACCAAATTTACAGCAGACGATCAGCTAGATCATGAAATGTTTGCCAAAAACATTGAAGCGCAGCTCAATGCTGGAGTAGATGGAATTATTCTAGGAGGCACATTGGGTGAAGCAAGTTCATTGATGGAAGACGAGAAAGATGAGCTGGTTAAGTTCACCGCAGAATTGGCCAAAGGCAAAGTCCCAGTAGTGATGAACATAGCAGAGCAAACCACCACAGGCGCTATTAAAGCTGCCGAAAAAGCCAAAGCCAATGGCGCCAACGGGTTGATGATGCTTCCTCCAATGCGCTATAAAGCTGATGATCTGGAAACTGTGACCTACTTTAAGGCGGTTGCCGACTCAACCGATCTTCCGATCATGATCTACAACAATCCGGTCGATTATAAGATTGAAGTAACCTTAGATATGTTTGAGTCTTTGATGGAGTGCGATAACATTCAAGCTGTTAAAGAGTCAACCAGAGATATTTCCAATACTACGCGAATGAGGACTCGTTTCGGAGACCGATTCAAAATACTTTCTGGTGTTGACACCTTGGCTTTAGAAAGTCTTTTAATGGGTGCTGATGGCTGGGTAGCTGGTTTAGTCTGTGCTTTCCCTGCTGAAACAGTCGCCATTTACAGATTACAGAAAGCTGGAAGAATAAATGAAGCCAGAGATATCTACAGATGGTTTCTGCCATTGTTGGAATTAGACATCAATGCAAAACTAGTTCAGAACATTAAGTTGGCCGAAGTGGCTACTGGCATTGGTACAGAGACTGTGCGTGCACCAAGACTTCC
>CAYGKL010000027.1:30509-32457 GCA_964350505.1 uncultured Roseivirgaceae bacterium
AAATCTGTAAAACTCACCAATGTTCCTTCTTTTCTGGCTGCTACCAGTCTTGAGGTAGAATGCCAAGGATTGGGAAAACTGAAAGTCGATGTAGCCTATGGAGGGAATTTCTACGCTATTGTTGAAGCTCAAGATAACTATACCGATTTGGCCAATTATTCTGCACTTGATATTATCGGGTGGAGCAGAGAGATTCGTCACTACATGAATCAACATTACACTTTCTTACACCCCGAAGATATTACCATCAGTGGACTGTCGCATGTGATGTGGACAGGGAGACCTATTCAAGCTAATTCAGATGCTAGAAATGCCGTTTTTTATGGCGAAAAAGCCATAGATCGCTCGCCTTGTGGCACTGGTACGTCTGCTAGAATGGCTCAATTGGCCGCACAAGGTAAGCTCAAAAAGGGTGACAGGTTCGTGCATGAAAGTATTATTGGTAGTCAATTTATTGGTAGAATTGAGGATGAGGTAAAACTAGGAGACAAATCGGCTATCATTCCAAGTATTGAAGGTTGGGCAAAAATTACCGGGTACAATACTATATTGATCGATGATTCAGATCCTTATGCATTTGGGTTTTCGGTTATTTAAATGAGCTTTTTTCCAAAATTGACTATCAAGTTAATTATGATAAATGCTCGGGAATTCACCCCATCCCTAAAGGGTGATATTAATAAAACACAGCATCCCTTTAGGGAATTGAAGGGTAGCTGGCATTAACTTGATAGTCGATCATAATGAATTAAATGAGCAAGCAAAAAGCAATTGTTATTGGTGCTGGCATTGTTGGCCTAAGTACTGCCTACTACCTCAATAGAAGAGGAATTGAAGTAGAGATCATTGATGCTGGAGATGGAAGTAACAATTGTTCCTTCGGAAATGCAGGCTATATTTCGCCAAGTCACCTGATTCCATTGGCTTCTCCAGGAATTATAAATCAGGGATTAAGATGGATGCTCAATCCGGAAAGTCCATTTTATATTAAGCCAAGATTAGACGCAGACCTCATCAGATGGGGATTGCTTTTCAAGAAAGCTGCAACAGCAGCCAGAGTAAATGCCGCTGCTCCAGTTTTGAAAGACCTTTTGGTAAAGTCTCAAAACCTTTATGAGGAGATCATTAGTGATGAACAAATAGATGCCGGATATAAAAAGCCCGGTCTTCTCATGATTTGTAAAACCGAAGAAGCGCTACATCACGAAGTAGAATTGGTTGAAATGGCTCAAAAAATGGGCTTAGAGGCGGAGGTTTTGAATCGTCAAGAAACTGAAAAACTGGAGCCTAATGTTCAATATGATATGCATGGTTCGGTCTACTTCGCTTGCGATGCTTGGATGACACCACATCATTTCATGAAGCAATTCCAGCAAAGACTTATTTCATCTGGTATCAAAATTCATTTCAAAAATGAATTAAAGAAAATTGTAAAAACTGGGAATCGGATCACCGAAGTGATTACAAATTCTGGAAGCTTTGAAGCTGACCATTTTATCATCACTGCAGGCTCATGGTCTCCACTTTTAGCTAAACAAATTGGGCTAAGAATACCTCTCCAAGCAGGCAAGGGTTATAGCTTCATTGTGCCTAATCCACCTAAAATGACTACCCTCCCATCTATCTTGGTCGAAGGCAGGTTGGCTACTACCCCCATGCAAGATGGGCTCAGGTTTGCAGGCACGATGGAGATGTCTGGCATCAATCATGAGATCAGACAAAGTCGAATCAACGGGATCATCAAGAGTATCAAAGATTTTATGCCCGATTTTAGCGAGATGGATTTTTCAGAGGTTAAACCATGGGCAGGTCTAAGGCCATGCACACCTGATGGACTACCTTACATTGGATCTACAAAGGCTGCTCAAAATATGTACATCGGAGCAGGTCATGCTATGTTGGGTTGGACATTAGGACCAGTCACAGGCCAGCTCATTGCTGAACAAAT
>CAYGKL010000028.1:0-27428 GCA_964350505.1 uncultured Roseivirgaceae bacterium
TGCTTGAATCCCAACTTTTTTTAGAGACTCCCCTTTGTGTCCGATCACTATTCCTTTTTGGCTTTTCCGTTCCACATAAATATCAGCCATAATGCGGATTATTTTTTCATCTTCTTTGAAGGAGTGCGTCACTACCTCGCAGCTATAAGGGATTTCCTTTTTGTAGTTGAGGAAGATTTTTTCTCGAATGATTTCATCCACAAAAAACCGCTCAGGTTTGTCGGTTAGCTCGTCCTTAGGGAAATAGGCAGCATGCTCCGGCAATAGCTCAACGATGGTGTCGAACAGCTTTTGCACATTATCACCATTGAGTGCCGAAACCATTATTTCCGCATCGAAGGTGAAATGTTCCTTCCAGTAAGCCACTTTATCTTCTGCTTGAGAACCTTTGGCTAAATCGACCTTGTTCATTACCAAGATCTTTGGAATTTCTAATGTTTTCAGGAAGTCGATCTGTTTTTCGCCCTCATATTTCTCATACAAGTCGGTAACGAAAAGCAACACATCTGCATCTTCAAATGAGCTGTTCACAAAGCTCATCATAGTTTCGTGCAGCTTGTACTCAGGCTTGAGAATTCCGGGAGTATCTGAATAAATTACTTGAAAGTTTTCGCCACTCAAAATTCCCATAATACGGTGACGGGTAGTTTGCGCTTTAGAGGTGATAATGCTAAGACGCTCACCCACAAGGGCATTCATGAGGGTAGACTTACCTACATTTGGTTTACCAACTATACTTATAAACCCGGCTTTATGAGGCTTTTCGGACATACTCAAAATTATCTTGCAAAGGTACTTGTTTAGAATGGAATTGTCACCTACATTTGTAGCCCAGTTCAGAAATCGTCTGAATTTGTATACATCGCGGGATGGAGCAGTTGGTAGCTCGTTGGGCTCATAACCCAAAGGTCGCAGGTTCGAGTCCTGCTCCCGCTACAGAGAAAACCCGATCAGAAATGGTCGGGTTTTTTTATGTTTTACTGTCTGTTGTAGATACGATCTGTGAAAAGGTTAATGCTCCTTATTTGCTTGGAGTAGAGCAATGCGTTCATTGAGTGCCGGTTGTCTGTGGGTTAGGCCAAAGGAGGTATGGAACCTATGATTTTCCAAAAAGTCTAACTCTTTCTTTTTCCATTCAGACCTATTTTCAATTACCCCTAAAGTGAGCCATTCCTTATAAAGTTGCTCACTTATCTCTTCGTAATCCGAGCGTCCTAAATAATCTAAGTCAATGTCGCACATTATTTTTTCTAACAATGTGGTAGGCTTTTGTGGAGTTTTGGTGGCTAGAATTAAGTTTTCTACCGTTTGAATTTCATGAGCTGTGTAACCCAATTCGCTCATGTATTCAGAGGCAAGCTTTGCTCCTTTTTTTTCATGTGACTTAGAACTGTCAATAAAGCCAAGGTCATGGAAAAGAATAGCTACCATCAATAGTTCAGAGTCTGCGGGGTTGATCCCTTCATGGCTGATATATGAAGAGGCAACCTCCAGCATAGTTTCTGTATGCTGAATGTTGTGATAGTAATAGACTTCGGCTAGTTCATTATGAAGTAACTCGAATACCTTCTTTTTTAGAATTTCAAAATTGTGTGTCAAATCAAAATGTTAATCAGAGAAAAAACGACCAGTATGATTAGCCATAAAAAGCTAATGGAAAGAAATTTAAGTGACCGCTGAACGGTACCGAATTTATAATCTATGATTTTACTATGAATGTAAATTTGCTCGGCTAATTGACCATAAAGCTCATCAGCGTTTTGGTTAATTTCTCTAAAGGTTTTTCTAAAGGCTTTAATGTCGCCAAATGCTCTATTGGCATCCATAAAAAAGAAGGCATTCTTATCAAAGTTCATCTCCATTTGAGGTCTAAAACATTTGAGCGCAAAAAAGAGGGATAGAAAAACTAAGGCAAACCAAATGAGTACTGCTCCAATTTGGATGTATCCTTGCCCCATAAAAGTCGATACTTCATCCATTTTGTCGATTACAATACCGATGAATAAACTATGAAATGAAAATATAAGTCCAGCCTTTAATTCAGCAGCCCTTATGAGTCGGTCAAGTTGTTCTATCTGCTCCCAATAATTAGTAGGGTCTTCGGCTATTTTATTTTTCTTTTCACTGCTCACTTTGTTTCCGGGTTATGGGCTCTTTTACTTGGTGTTTATGTTTTTGAATTTCTGGCCATGCCCATAACTTCAAATCTAGATCTATCTGTCTTTATAGGGCAATCCAAAAAACTATTGGCTGATTGTCTGTCCTTCTCACCATTATATCGCACATAATTTAATGAATAATCGTCAGATATGAATTTGGTAAGGTTAATTCCTAACCTTCTCCTTGAAAGACTAAGGAAAACCATCGAAGTATTTTCAATGAAATTGATGGGAAACGTAGACTGCGTGGCAAAGTGTAAGTCAGTCTTTTTATTCATTCACTACCTAGTTATTCCCATTCACACCCTACATCTGTAACTTGATGTTCTATGATGCGTAATCACTTACCTTTTATGATTACCTTGCTTTCAGTCAAAAACTTAATTAAAGGTCATGTTTAAGAATTATCTAAAGGTCACTCTGAGAAGCCTCAGAAGACAGGGCGGATATACCGCTCTCAATATTATCGGTCTCTCAGTTGGCATCGCATCTAGTTTATTCATTTTGCTTTATGTGTTTTACGAAACGAGTTTCGATGATTATCACACAAAGAGCGATCGCATTTATCGTATTTCATCACAGATTACTGAGCCCGACAATTCTTTTAAATGGGCAGTAACGCAATTGCCGCTTGGCCACATGCTCAAGCAAGAATATGCTGAAGTTGAACAGTATGTTCGATTCATTCCGAATGGAAGAACCCGACTCGAAAAAGAGCAAATCAATTACTTTGAAGAGAATGTATACTATGCCGATTCTACGGTATTCGATGTGTTTGATTTTGAGTTTACTGCGGGCGACAAAGAAACGGCCTTGGATAAACCAAATGCCATTATTTTGAATGAAACGGTGGCGAGAAAAATTTTCAAAGGGGAGAATCCAATTGGTCAAACGCTAAAAACAGATGGTGATAGAATCCTTGAGATTACTGGCGTGTATAAAGACATGCCCGATAATTCTCACATCATGATTGATATGATGATCTCGGCTCAGACTATAGTTCCAGCTGGGGTTGGTAATTGGGGTGGATTCAATATTTATACCTATGTATTAATGCAGCCGAATGTTACCCCCAAGGATTTTGAGCCAAAGCTCGAAGAAATACTCACTAAACATGTAGATGTCATTTTTGAGCGCATGGGTATTGAAGTGAAGTACGCTATGTTGCCCATTGAAGATATTCATCTCACTTCCGATTTTGAAGGAGAGCCAGTGCCAGTCGGTAGTATGCAGTATGTCTACATCTTCAGTGGTGTAGGTCTCTTCTTAATTATCATTGCTTGCATCAATTATATGAATTTGGCCACAGCCAGATCTGCTAGGCGTTCCATGGAAGTGGGCATTAGAAAAGTAATGGGAGCTAACCGAGGAGGGCTCGTGGGTCAATTCCTGTCTGAGTCGGTTGTGATTACCCTCATATCCATGATCATCAGTGTGGTAATTGTAATTGCCATTGTGCCCACCATGAACAATCTTTTGGGTACACATTTAAGCGTTTCTAATTTATTAGATACCAAGATTATACTCTCCTTAATAGGCATACTAATAATTACTGGAGTTTTGGGGGGTGCTTATCCGGCTTTCTTCCTTTCCTCTTTTAAACCGGTAGACGTAATGAAAGGCGGAGGAGGAAGAACAAGTGGAAAATTGCTTCGGGTTTCTCTTGTAACGGTTCAGTTTGCGATATCTATTTTTATGCTCATAGGTACCTTGGTTATTCATAATCAAATGCAGTTTGTTAGAAATAAGGACTTGGGCTTCGACAAAGAACAAGTAATGCAGGTGAGCTTAGATAATCCGCAGACGAGAGATCAATGGCCCGTGCTTAAGAACCGACTATTACAAAATGCTAATATAAAATCGGCAGCCACAAGTAGTACTACACCAGGGAATGGTACTGGTAAACAAATCTTCGTCATAGAAAATGCTGAAGGAGTGATGGAAGAAAAGGGACTTGATAATTATGTGGTAGACTATGATTACTTCCCTTCTTTAGGAATTGAAATTGCCGAGGGGAGAAACTTCTCAATGGCCTACCCGTCCGATTCCTTAAGAGCAGTTATTGTAAATCAGGCCATGGTAGAAAGAATGGGTTGGGTAGAACCGATTGGCAGGAAGGTGCAAGTAACTAATGATAGTGTTCCCTCTTTAGTTATAGGGGTGGTAAAAGACTTCCACCAGCAATCGCTTTACGATCCAATTCAACCACTTATGTTTCGTCCTAGAAGGAATAATGGATCTGCTATGATAAAGATTGATGGGAATGTTACCGCAGGCATATCTGCTGTTAGAGGTGTTTGGGAAGAGATTTTCCCAACGCTTCCTTTTGAATTTACTTTCCTCGATGAAAATTTCATGCAGCAATATGAAACTGATCAGTTGAGAGGGCAGCTTTTTCTGGGCTTTTCGCTCATGACTATTCTCATCGCCTGCTTAGGTCTTTTAGGTTTGGCTTCCTACACAGCTGAGCAGAGGGCAAAAGAAATGAGTATCAGAAAAGTTTTAGGAGCCAAAACACAAGGAATTATCGGTTTGTTGGTGAAAGATTTTGTGAAACTGGTGCTCATAGCAGCGGTGCCTGCCAGTGTAGGAGCATGGTTCTTTGCTGAAGGTTGGCTCGAAACTTTTGAATTCCATTATCAGATTGGTGCATCTGTATTTTTGATAGTGATTGTTTCTACCATCATCATTACTGTGCTCACTACTGGATATCATGCGTTGAGGTCTGCCACCGCGAACCCTGCTGAAAGACTGAAGTATGAGTAAAGGCTGACAGGACGATTTAGGGCGTCCTGTTTTTCTTTGGCTGTTTATGGATCATTTTCCAGTCAGCCTGTGATATATTTCTACAGGTTCTGTAGAATTTTTTACTGGAATTGATCGATTAGTTGTTAGGAAAGGCTCAAATATACTTTGGTGACTAGTTTTATCACCTTGGCACAGTTCTTCCACTAGTATAGTCAAACAAAAACAAATAAAAGATCATGAATAATACAGCAAAAATAATTTCAGGAGTATTAGTAGGAACAGCAGCAGGTTTAGTGACTGGTATTTTAACTGCGCCAGATAGTGGGAAAAATACTAGAAAGAAAATTGCTAATAAATCACAAGATTTAGCTGATGAGGCTAAAGAAGAGTTGAACAAGAAGCTTGAAGGTCATTTGCAGAAATTAAAGGCATAGACTTTCTGTCTTGATTCTCATTATTTTGACACATATCATATTTTTTAATGATTTAGGTCACGCTAAATGAGAATTATGAGAACTAGATTGAGCTGTATAAATTCTAAAGGAGGTTGTTATGAAAAAGATTGTAGTTCCCATAGATTTTTCCGCTTGTTCGAAGAATGCTTTAACTAATGCCATAAGAATAGCGGAGCGAATGCAGCTGGAGTTAGTTTTATTCCATGCCGTTTCTATACCAATAGGTTTTGCTGAAGGTGCACCTACTGGTGGCTTGGATTATGTTTTCGAGGACATGGAGAAAGATGCTCGTGCAAACTTGGATAACCTCTCTAAAGAATTTCCGATGCTTGAAAAGATTGTTCACACCAATTTCATTCAATATGGTCCTTTGCATGAAGGCATCAATGATTTGAATCAAGATGGTAGTGTTTCGTTAGTGGTAATGGGCACTCATGGTGCTACGGGCTTTGCCAAAGCCTTGATAGGCAGTAACACCTATAATGTTATGAAACATGTGAGCTGTCCGGTTATTGCTTTACCTGAAGAGGCTGATCTTACCAAAATGACACACATTGGGCTAGCGGGTGATTTCCTCTCAGTCCCTAATCCAGAGTTAATTCAAATAGTGATAGCCATGGCCAATGCATTTTATGCACAGGTTCACATTATTCATATTGATACTGGTGAAGTTGAAGTGAAGTCTCAGATTGATATCGCTAGAAGAATGGAGAAATATCTAAAGCATACCAACCATACCTTCCATTTTAGATCTTTTGAAGATGTGGAAGAAGGCTTACAAAAAACTGCCAAAGAGCTAAAAATTGAATTGCTTTGTATGATTGCTAGAAATCACGGGTTCTTTGAAAGCCTCCGCCATAAGAGTCATACCAAAGAAATGGTACTAAGTATTCCTATGCCTCTGATGGTACTACATGAATAGAAAATTCATTGAGCCTTTCTTGGAATGGTCTCTTCTAAGCGAGATTAATAGAATTTCAATCCCATTTTCGTTGACCACACTTGTTGTGGTTTCAATACCTTGAGTCCTTCTTTCGTGTTGAATGCATCGATACCGCAAGTCATTGGTTCAATAGCAATGGATCTTTCATCATATTTAAATACCTGAACGAACGGGCAGCTGGTGTCTTGCCAAACTTCTAAGGTGCCTAATTCTGGGTAAGAAAGAAATGTACTGCTTCTTTCTCCCATTTTTTCGAGCCTAAAACAGGTGTCTAATGACTTATCAAAGATGGAGTTCAGTTCTTGGAAATCTCTGTAAGGAGCCTCTTTGGCAATAGGAATCATGTTTTCATCAACTTCTATTTTACTCACCTCAGGCAACTTTAGCCTGCAACTTTTCTCAACAAGTTGAAGGTCAAAGTAGGGATGCCAACCGAATCCGCAGGGCATGTTACCTTCACCAGTATTTATCACATCAACATTTATCTCTAACTCATTAGCATGAAGTTTATATTCAATTCTTAGCTGATAGGGGAAAGGATAGAATTCTTTATCTCCTTCATAGATATATGCGAATTTTAGGTAGTTTTCGCCACTGTCAATAGATCGAAAATATTCTGAATGAATAAGCCCATGTAAGGCATTTGGCTTTCCAAAATCATTTAAAGGAAACTGATAGTTTTGGCCCTCGAAATTATAATTTCCTCTAGACAAACGATTAGGAAAGGGGAAGAGCAATGAACTCTCATATGAGTTGATTCCCCTATTATTGATTAAGGCAATCGGTTGGTTATTCTTACGGCACTCCCAATATGTGATAGCAGCACCATTTTTTGAATCTATCTTAAGGTGAGTTCCCTCGAATATTAATTCATCCATAAAGTCGACTTAGGCTCGCTGGGCAAGGTTATATAAAATTAATTTTATTGATAGAGATAATTGATTTACCACCAAGGTAAAGGCAAAGTTAAATCTGCAATGGAGTTAATGACCATGTCTGGCTTAAATGGATAATTATTCAAATCTTCCATTTTAGACATTCCTGATAGTGTGAGTATGGTGTTGTATCCAACTTGGACACCGCCTTGAATATCTGTGGCTAAGGTGTCGCCTATCACTGTTGCTTCGTCTGTGGCTAAGCCGATGTGCTTTCTTGCCTGTCGCATCATTACCGGGCTAGGTTTACCTACAGAGAAGGCGGTTTTGCCAGTAGCCGATTCAATCATGGCTACAATTCCTGCAATTCCTAGGTTGTTCCAGCCTGGTTTTCTTGGCGATGGGTCTAGGTTGGTGGCAATTAATTTGGCCCCATCCAGAATGAAGTCGATCGCCTTTCTCACCATTTCTAATGTGAAATTGATGCCTTCACCTACCACCACAAAATCTGGATCGTTCTGAACTAAAGTGAAACCATTTTCATGCAAACTTGAGATTAACCCTCCTTCACCCAAAACATAGGCGGTGCCTTGAGGGAACTGTTGTCCCATAAAATGGGCAGTAGCCATGGCCGAAGTGTATATATTTTCAGGCTCTACATGTATACCCATTTTAGAGAGTTTTCTCACAGCATCCAAAGGTGATCTTTGACTGTTGTTAGTCATAAAGGTGAAAGGGATACCTTCTTTTTGCAAGGTCTTAATGAACTTGTCGGCACCGGGAATCATCTTGTTCTCTACATAGATAACTCCATCTTGGTCTATTAGAAATCCTTTGGGCATATCTTAATCTGATTTGAAGATGTTTTTTAATATCTGCTCAACTAATTGAGCACTTTTGATGCTATCATTAAAGGTAAAAAGGTTTGATTCAATATGCCCTTTTTCAATGCAATCTCTTGCTTCAATTATTTCATGGGCATATCCGTTGCTTAGGTATGGCATATTCACCACCTCAATGTCTTCTCCTTTTACTACCTCAAAAGACTGGGCTTTCCAGAAGAGTGGTAATCGAATAAAGCCATTTTCGCCATATATACAAGCTTCTTTATCGGTTTCCATGGCAATACTCGCAAAGAGTTGAGCCATTTTATTTCCATTAAAAGTCATCTGTATTTGAACACTTTCGTCAACTCCTGTTTCACCGATTTGTGCATCAACACTAAAACTTTCTGGCTCCCAATCGAAGAGGTCTGTGGCAAATGTTAAAGGATAAACCCCAACATCGAAAACTGCACCTCCTGCTAAATCTGGATTGAGTAACCGGCCATCTTTCGTCAATTTATCTATCGACCTAAATCCAAAACTGGCAGTGATGTATTTAATGTCTCCAATTTCCCCAGATTTTGCTCTTCGAATAGCTTCTCTATAGGCTGGCAAAAACCTCATCCACATGGCTTCAAGTAGAAATTTATCTGTCGATTTTGAAGTCTCTACCATCTGCTTTACCTCTTCACTTGAAATGCCCATGGGTTTCTCACAAACCACATGCTTGCCAGCATTTAATGCTGCTATGGTATTCTCACAATGAAAATTATGGGTTGTACTGATGTAAACCACATCGATTGCTGGGTCGGACAAAAGCTCATTGTAAGAGCTATAGATTTTCACTTGCGGGAATTCTTTTTCGAGCGCTTTGGCATTCGATCTTGAGGCAAAAGCATAAGGTATCTCACCTTCCACCGTCTCAAGACTTTCTAAAAACTTCCTTGCAATTCTGCCGAAACCAATAAATCCCCAGTTCATGCTTTGATTATTTTAAAGAGGTGATGATAGTGAAAATCAGATTTTGATTTTTTTCATGAAGGCGGCATTAGCCTCTGCACTTTTCAACGGAGTACTTCCATCATACCTCTCTTGTTCAACAATGTAGTGTTTCATGCCATTGTTTTTGGCAACATCAACTATGGACTGAAAATCAATCATGCCTGTTCCAAGTATACAGGTGGCCTCGCTCTCTTCGGTATTTTTCATGCGGTCTTTCATATGGCACATGGTGAATCGGTTAGGATATTTTTTAATCCATTCAATCGGGTTCTGACCCGCAGTGACTACCCAGTAAATATCCATTTCATGTTCCACTAAACCGGGGTCTGTGTTTTCCATCAGAATGTCATGAGGGAAGATGCCATCAGTTGGTTGAAAAGTATAAGCATGGTTATGATAGGCAAACTTAATTCCATTGGCTTTACAGATTTCGCCTTTGGCATTGAAGTCTTCAGCAACAGCATAATAGTCGTCTAGATTTTCTTGGCTTCTCCAAGGGCAGATCATGTATTCCATTCCAATCTCAGCAGCTTCAGCAGCTTTTCTATCAAAGTCTTTATCAATATCACAATGGCTCGATACAATGCTCATTCCCAATTGATCCATATAAGCTTTGAATTCCTTGTTGGTCATTCCCCAAAACATGCCCTGGGGACCTTCGAAACTTTCCACTTGTTTGTAGCCATATGATGCTACTTTGGCCAATACGCCCTTCGGGTCTTTTGGGAAGTCATCTCTGAGTGTATAGAGTTGTAAACCGAAAGTGTTGGTGGAAGCGATTGTTTCTGTTGCTGATGAACTCGCTGCACCAGAGCAAGCATAAGGTGCGATGGCTAAACCAGCCGCAAAGCCACCTGCGGTTTTCAAAAAGTTTCTGCGTTTCTGTGTCATAGTAATCAGGTTGATGTAATAAGGAATGAATATAATGAATTATCACTAGCTGTCGATTTGGCAACTTAGCGGAGCTTGTCTGAGAGTAGTTTCAAACTACACTCAGGTATTGATTGGGTAGAGCCCCTAAAGTGTAAAGGCAATAAAAAAGCCATCCCGAACTCTCGGGATGGCTTTCAATATTCTTGATGGGGTTAATTAACCTCCGAAGTCGTCAAATGCAACGTTTTCATCTGGCACTCCCCAATCGTCACACATCTTTAATACCGCTGCGTTCATCATTGGAGGTCCACAGAAGTAGAATTCAATTTCCTCAGGAGCATCGTGCTTGCTTAAGTATTGATCGATGACTGCTTGGTGAACAAAACCTAAGAAACCGTCTCCATCTTTATCGTTGATATCTTTCTTGGTTACCCAATTATCTTGTGGTAACGGCTCAGAAAGCACAATATGGAATTGGAAGTTTGGAAATTCCTTTTCAATTTTCTTGAAATCTTCTAGATAGAAAAGTTCTGTTTTCGATCTACCACCATACCAGTAAGTTACTTTTCTACCAGTTTTCAACGTGTGGAAAAGGTGGAAAAGGTGAGATCTCATTGGCGCCATCCCTGCACCACCACCAATGTAAAGCATTTCTGCTTCTGTTGGCTTGATGAAGAATTCACCGTAAGGACCTGAAATAGTTACTTTATCACCTGGTTTTCTAGTAAATACATAAGAAGAACAGATACCTGGATTAACATCCATCCATTTGTTGCTCGCTCTATCCCACGGTGGAGTAGCAATACGAATGTTCAGCATGATAATGTTACCTTCAGCAGGGTGGTTAGCCATGGAGTATGCACGGAAGATTTCTTCCTTGTTCACCATTTTCAAATCCCAGAGGTTAAACTTATCCCAGTCACCTTTGAATTTATCTGGACCTGCTGGATCTTCTGGGTGCGGCTCAATATCCATGTCTTTAAAGTCACACACTACTGGTGGAACGTCAACCTGAATATAACCACCTGCTTCGAACTCTAAGTGTTCGCCTTCTGGTAGCTTCACCACAAATTCTTTAATGAAAGATGCCACGTTGTAGTTAGAAACTACTTCGCATTCCCATTTCTTGATACCGAAGATTTCTTCAGGAATCTCAATGCGCATGTCTTGCTTCACTTTCACTTGACAAGAAAGTCTAACACCTTCTTTTTGCTCAGCTCTGCTTAAATGACCAACTTCTGTTGGAAGTACATCGCCTCCACCTTCGTTGATGGTACACTTACACATGGCACAAGTACCACCACCACCACAAGCGGATGGAAGGAATACTTTCTGCCCTGAAAGTGTGTTCAACAAGGTTGAACCTGCAGCAGTAATGATTGGGTTTTTCTCATCGCCATTGACAATGATTTTCACATCACCCGACTGTACAAGTTTTGATTGTGCATACAGCAAAATGAAAACTAAAAGCAGGATTACAACTGAGAACGCGACTATTGAAGTAATAATGATAGATGACATCTACTAATCGATTTTAAATCAACATTTTGTGTTAAGACCCGAAGGCCGTTAGGGCTACAAATATATTGACTAAAAGATTAAATCAGTAAGAGAACTGTAAAAAAGATACCAATGGTTAAAAAGGGCTAAATAGTAATCCTCTCCCTTATTTTTTGGCCTTTTCTTAATTCCGTAATTTCTTCTTTTAGATCATTTATGCAAAGATTACCCAAGCCCTTTTGGCAATCTTCTGCCGTCAGAACCAGATTAATATTCTTATTGTTTCGCCAATTCTCCTTTTGGAGCTTACCCAAGCAAATATTTCCGATGACAAAGCAATGATCGAAGCTGAAATATTTTTCTTGTACATTCTCGAACTCGGAAAGATCAACTTCTTCAGGAGAAGTATAGCTCACATAAACTTGAACAGGGGTTTGGTTACTAAATGGGAGTTGGCCCAAGTTATAATGCTTTTTGTATTCGTATTTATAGTCATAGCTGAGGGCTGAAATATCAGAAAGTACAGCTGCACCAGTGGGTAAGCTTCCGGCTCCTTTACCAATGAAAAGCTGATCATCGCAGAACTCTCCATTAATTGTCACTGCATTGAATTCATTATGAATATTAGCCAATGCGTGATCGGGCTTCACAAATTGAGGAATCACGAAGCCATAAACCTGATCTCCGATTCTTTTGGCTTGAGCAACCAGTTTAATGGTATAGCCATTGGCTCTTGTATATTCCAAGTCCGAGGCTTTTATTCTGTCAATGCCGAGATTAGTGATTTGTTGAGGCGGTACATGAATACCAAAGGCATGGGTTAGCAAAATGCTCAGCTTGAATTTTGGGTCGAAACCCTGAACATCTAAGGTTGGGTCGCTCTCGGCAAATCCTAAATCTTGGGCATCCTTCAAGGCTTTGGGGTAGTCTAAACGTTCCTGGAATATTTTGGTGAGGATGTAATTGGTAGAGCCATTGAAAATTCCTTTTACCTCATTGAGTGGCTCATGTCCAAAGTATTCTTCTAGCGTTCTAATGATGGGTATACTTCCACAAACAGCACCTTCATACAGAATGGCTTTTCCCGTTTCATTCTGAAGCTGTACCAAGTACTCCAAGTTTTCGGCAACCATTTTTTTGTTGGCCGTCACTACAGATTTTCCGGCTTTTAAAGAATCGGTGACTATAGCTAATGCTGCTTCTGCATCGTCTATCAATTCAACAACTATGTCGATTTTAGGGTCATTAATAACTTCATCTCTGTGGGTTGTGAATAGCTCTGCACCGAGTCGTCTCTTTTTCTCTGGATTTTTAATACAGATTTTAGTGATTTCACCGGCAAAGTTTTTCGAGTTATTGAGTGTTTCGTAAAGGCCTTGACCTACGCAGCCAAAACCAAATAGACCTATGTTTATATTTTTCATCGTTGTTCGCTTAAAAAGTTTTTGAGAAGATTTGAGATTGTTTGGGCTTCCACTAAGAAGCCATCGTGGCCATAATCAGAATCAATGAATGTGAGTTGACTATGCTGAATGCCATGAGACATGATTTGCTGATCGCTTCGACTAAACAGTAGATCCGAGTTAATGCCGATGATCAGGGTTTTGGCACGAACCTGTTGAAGTGCTGGTTGAATCCCTCCGCGCTTCCTACCCACATCGTGAGTATCCATACTTTTGGAGAGCACATAATAGGTGTGCGCATTGAATCGTTTCTGCAATTTCAGACCCTGATAACGTTGGTAGCTTTCAGCATTAAAACCATCAATTTTTTCAGAACTGTCCTCTTGGCTTTGGTTATAAGCCTTATCTGTTCGGTATGAAATCATGGCCATAGCTCTTGCGGCCTCCAAACCTTTCCATCCACCTTTTGGTGAACTTGAAAAGAATGAAGGGTCAGCTTCAATGGCCATACGCTGTGCTGAACGAATGCCAATTCCCCAAGGAGAACTTTTGGCAGCTGTTGCTACTAGGCAAATATTCTCAAACAAGTTGGGCTGCTCAATTGCCCATTCCAATATTTGCTGACCACCCATTGAACCTCCAATGCCCAAATGGATATTGGAAATACCCAGATGAGCCCTTAATAATTCGTGTGCTTTGACGAGATCTCGAATAGTTAGTAGCGGAAATTCCCTGAGATACCTTTCGCCCGTAATTGGATTAAAATCTTTAGGGCCCGTGCTTCCATAGCAAGAACCTAAAATGTTCGCACAGATAATAAAGTGATCTTTTGGGTTGATCAATTCCTTTTCTCCTATCAAACCAGGCCACCATTCGAGTGGGTTGGCATTGGCAGTGAGTGCGTGGCAAACCCATACCACATTGGAATGGTCGGCATTGAGTTGACCGAAGGTGTGATATGCAATGACAGGATCTGTTAAGAAACTGCCGTTTTCAAGGCTGAAATCACCCTTGATGGTAAAGTGTTTTAAATGGGCCGAAGCATTGGCTTGTGCCCAGTTCGCTTGGTCTTTTATCGTCATGTTCTGAAAAATTTAATGTGAAAATTGAAAAGGGCGGTGAATTAAGCCCACCACATTCGGTTTGAACAGATCGAATAAAGCACTAGTAGTTGAGTGTTTTGAACCCAACCCTGAAAAGGGATTGTAATTGGAATAGATAGCATGTTTAACCAATTTATATTCTCCCGAATGTCACTTGACACCCATTTTGGGATCAGGATTTAGCACCTTTCCCCGACTACTCGAGGGTGGTTGCTAGCGCTTCATAGAGCCTGTCTCTTCACGCTTCTTTATAAATCGATTCCTGTTATTCCGGAGAACCCGGTAGGAATGACTTGATGCTACAAACGTAGCAGGCCTTTTTGAGTTTTCAAAAAGGATATTTAAAAATATTAATTAAAGGCCTTCTAATTGTTGGAAATGAATCAGTAAGGGCAAGGCCTATCAGTACCTCAAATAAAGGATTAATCCTGAATCATTTTGAGCAGTGTAGTTAACTGCTTTTTAAGATCTCTTCTATCAACGATGAAATCTAGAAAGCCATGGTCGAGCACAAATTCTGCACTTTGAAAACCTTTCGGCAAGTCTTTTCCTACCGTATCTCTAATGACTCTTGGGCCAGCAAAACCAATCAATGCGCCTGGTTCAGCTATATTGAAGTCTCCCAACATTGCATAAGAGGCAGTAACTCCACCTGTAGTCGGATCTGTCAATAAAGAGATATAAGGAATTTTGGCTTCAGCCAATAAGGCAAGCTTGGCAGAAGTTTTGGCCATTTGCATCAATGAATAACCAGCTTCCATCATTCTAGCACCTCCAGACTTGGAGATCATCAAAAATGGTGTTTTGGTTTTCAGGGCATGATCTATTCCTCTTGCAATTTTTTCGCCTACTACAGAACCCATAGAGCCACCAATAAAGGAAAAGTCCATGCAAGAAACGACAATGTCAACGCCATTCATTTTACCATAAGCAGTTCTTACGGCATCTTGAAGTTTGGTTTTTTCCTGAGTGGCTACAATTCTTTTAGGGTAGGGCTTACTGTCAACAAATTTTAATGGATCACCAGAAGACATATTCGCATCTAGCTCAGTAAACTTGTTGCCATCAAAAATTATTTCGAAATATTCTTTAGAGCCTATTCTTACGTGAAAGCCATCTTCCGGGCTAACGTAGGCATTGTTTTTTAATTCTCTGGTATGAATTATTGTTCCTCCGGGAGTCTTGAACCACAAGCCATCAGGCGCGTCCTTCTTCTCTTCGGTTGGGGTGGTTATACCCTTTACTTTTCTTTGAAACCAAGACATATGATTTGGTTTATGTTGAGTTTTCTCAA
Organism: uncultured Roseivirgaceae bacterium; assembly: GCA_964350505.1. Lineage (GTDB taxonomy): Bacteria > Bacteroidota > Bacteroidia > Cytophagales > Cyclobacteriaceae > Roseivirga. Next base: position 15,180 of record CAYGKL010000028.1, read on the forward strand.
ATGAGTTGACAAAAGTACATCAAAAGTCTTCAGCCACCAAAGTTATCCTTCCGACTTAATGGCTTTTAACATTCTGTAAAAACTTAATACAAAAGCTTTGACTTATTCTTATTTAGTCCTTTCCTTTGTGCGGAATGAACGTTCATTCCGCTACGAATGATTGAAAATCAGACTACAGATAAAAAGATTTTAATTCTCGAAACTACGCTCAATTTGATAACTGAGTACGGTTTTCATGCTACTCCTATTTCCCTCATTGCACAACATGCGGGTATAGGAGCAGGCACTATTTATAGGTATTTCGAAAACAAGGAACACTTAATCAATGAGCTTTTTACCGCAATTAAAAAGCGAGTAATTAAAGCCATGCTTGAAGATTACCGCGAGGAAGGCACTTTCAAAGAGAGATTCAAGCACTTGTGGAAGAACCTCATTCAATATTGTATACAAAATCCGAAAGAATTTCAGTTTGTGGAGCAATATAGGTATGCGCCTTTTGTGAGTAACATGACGAGAGAAGAGACCTTTATTATTCTTGCACCTATCATGTCCTTTTTTATTGAAGCCAAAAAGGCGAAGGCCATGAAAGATTTACCGCTCTACACGCTGATTGCCTTGTTGTATGGCCCAATCGTTTCATTGGCTAAACTTCATTTAGATCATAATCAAAGACTTACAGAGGAGCGTATCGATCAAGCGGCAGATGCTTGTTGGGACGCTGTCTCTTATTCAATAGAGAAATAATATGTCGAACGTAATCATTAACGGAGTTGGGAGTTGTATCCCAGATCAAGTGGTTAAGAATTCAGATTTTCTTAATCATGAGTTTTATCAAGAGAACGGTGAGGTTTTTCCTTATCAAAATGATGTGATCATTCAAAAGTTTGAGAAGATCACAGGCATTCAGGAAAGAAGATATGCCAACAAAGGACAGTTTAGCTCAGACTTAGCATCTATTGCTGCCAAAAACGCTTTGGCCAATAGTACTATTGACAAGGAGGAGCTTGACTACATTATTTTTGCACACAATTTTGGAGATTTAGATGATGATTCAAATCGCATTGACATGATGCCAAGCCTTGCTGCGAAAGTGAAACATCAGCTGGCCATTGAAAACCCGAATACATCTTGCTACGATATTATTTTTGGCTGCCCAGGTTGGCTGCAAGGAGCCATTCAGGCAACTCAGATGATTCGTTGTGGAGATGCCAAAGCCGTAATGGTTATTGGTGCGGAAACACTCAGCAAAATTGTAGATAAACATGACCGTGATGCTATGATTTTTGCTGATGGTGCGGGAGCAGTTATTTTTCAAGCGGCAGAAGAAACTAGAGGTGGTTTCTTAAGCCAATCTTCCAGAACAGATGCTTCAGTTGAGCTAGAGTATTTGGCGATGGGACCATCCTTTAAGCCTGAGTTGAGTACTGATGGCAACAAGTACATTAAAATGAAGGGTAGAAAGATTTATGAGTATGCTTTGATCAATGTGGCAGAGGCCATTAAATCTGCTATTGATAAGGCAAAATTAGATTTGAAAGACATTGACAAAGTGCTGATTCACCAAGCCAATGAGAAAATGGATGAAGCCATTCTACTCAAGCTTTACAAACTCTATGGCTATGAACCAGATATAAAGCAATTGATGCCAATGACAATTAATAAATTGGGGAATAGCTCGGTAGCAACCATTCCAACCATGCTCGATTTAATTTTGAAAGGTAAGTTGGAAGGCCATGAAATCAAATCTGGAGATCACTTGGTATTTGCCTCTGTAGGAGCGGGTATGCACATCAATGCGATGGTTTATCAGATGCCTTGACTTACTGTTTTTAAAACATAAAAAGGCTCGATTTGAATTCAAATCGAGCCTTTTTATATCCTTGGATTTTTTTAATCCACATCTTCATAATCTACATAGTCTCCCCCTTTGAAGTTGTCTGAAGATTTTTTAGGCTTCTGATCTTTTGGAGCATAGTCAATATTCACGTTTCCGTCTCTTGGTCTTTGTTGCTGACTTTGTTGTCCTCCATTGAAGTTTCTCTGCTGTTGTTGAGCTTGCCCGAAAAGCCCGACTGTAAATAGTCTAAGCACTCCTCGCAAGATCCAACCTGCAATGACTATGAAAAGTATGAATTTTAATAAAATACCCATTTACCTACTTAAGTATTGGTTACGTTTTGAATAAATTTCAAGGAAGTAGTCATCCATTAAATCATCGATAAAGTAGATGGCTTCTCCTGTAGATTTCATTTCAGGTCCAAGTTCCTTATTTACATTCGGGAATTTGTGGAAAGAGAACACCGGTTCTTTAATGGCATATCCCTTTTTCACTGGCTTGAAATTGAAATCCTTGAGCTTTTTCTCACCTAACATTACCTTAGTGGCGTAGTTCACATAAGGCTCTTGGTAGGCTTTGCCTATGAATGGAACGGTTCTAGAAGCTCTTGGGTTCGCCTCAATGATATAAACTGTATCATTTTTAATGGCGAACTGAATATTGATTAGCCCAACTGTTCTGAGTGCCAACGCAATCTTTCTGGTGTGAGCCTCAATTTGTTGCATTACAAAGTCGCCTAAGCTGTAAGGAGGAAGCACCGCATAAGAGTCACCAGAGTGAATACCTGCAGGTTCAATGTGCTCCATAATTCCGATGATGTAGACATCTTCTCCATCGCAAATAGCATCGGCTTCTGCTTCAATGGCCCCTTCAAGGAAGTGATCGAGCAATACACGGTTTCCTGGGATATCCCTAAGGATGTTCACCACGTGCTCTTCTAATTCCTGCTCGTTGATAACGATTTTCATGCTTTGCCCACCCAAAACATAAGAAGGTCTTACCAAAAGAGGGAAGCCCAATTCTTTTGAAAGCTCCAGTGCCTCGTCAGCATCTTCAATTACCCCAAACTTTGGATAAGGGATGTTGTTCTCCGCTAAAAGGGTTGAGAATCTACCTCTATCTTCTGCAAGGTCTAGGGCTTCGTAGCTTGTACCAATAATTTTGATGTTGTATCTGTCAAGCTTTTCAGCAAGCTTCAACGCTGTCTGTCCACCTAACTGAACAATCACTCCTTCAGGTTTCTCATGAAGAATGATGTCGTAAATGTGCTCCCAGAATACAGGCTCGAAATAAAGCTTATCGGCTGTATCGAAGTCTGTTGACACAGTTTCAGGGTTACAGTTGATCATGATGGTTTCGTAGCCACATTCTTTGGCAGCGTATAAACCATGCACACAGCAATAGTCAAACTCAATGCCTTGCCCAATCCTGTTCGGACCTGAACCAAGGACAATTACTTTTTTCTTATCCGAGACTATTGATTCGTTTTCCTGATCGAATGAAGAGTAATAATAAGGTGTATGTGCTTCAAATTCTGCAGCACAAGTATCCACCATTTTATAGACTCTTTTGATGCCTAGATCGTGACGCTTATTGAATACTTCACTCTCCCAGCATTTCAAAAGGTGCGCTATTTGTCTGTCGGCATAACCTTTCTCTTTCGCTGTTCTAAGTAAACGTTCAGGTAATGTATCTAGAGAATATTGTTCAATTTCATCTTCAAGGGCGATTAGTTCTTCAATTTGCTGAAGGAACCACTTGTCAATTTTAGTTTTCTTTTGAATGGTTTTGAAAGGGATCCCCAATTTAAAGGCATCGTAAATATGGAAGAGTCTGTTCCAGCTTGGGTTTTCTAAGCTATACAGTAGAGCAGCCTGATCTTTCAACTCTTTACCATCGGCACCAAGACCGTTTCTTTTAATTTCAAGTGACTGACAAGCTTTTTGAAGTGCCTCTTGGAAGTTCCTTCCAATACCCATGGCTTCACCAACCGACTTCATTTGCAGGCCAAGTTTTCTGTCGGAGCCTTTGAATTTATCGAAGTTCCAGCGAGGGATTTTCACAATCACATAATCCAACGCTGGCTCAAAGAATGCCGAAGTTGTTTTAGTGATTTGGTTTTTCAGTTCGTCCAAATTGTAACCGATGGCTAATTTGGCCGCAATTTTTGCAATTGGATAACCAGTTGCTTTTGATGCTAAAGCAGATGATCTAGAAACCCTTGGGTTAATTTCAATACCGATGATGTCATCGTTGTCGGGATTTACTGAGAATTGAACATTACATCCTCCAGCAAACTGACCAATTGCATTCATCATCATGATGGCCATGTCTCTCATTTTCTGATATACCGTATCAGGAAGTGTCATGGCAGGAGCCACTGTAATTGAGTCACCAGTATGCACACCCATTGGATCGAAGTTCTCAATAGAACAGATAATAATGACATTACCGATGTTATCTCTTAGCAGCTCAAGTTCATATTCTTTCCAACCCAATATACTTTGTTCTACCAGTACTTCATGAATTGGAGAAGCATCTAATCCTCTTGTTAGTGCTTCATTAAATTCTTCGGCATTGTTTACAAAACCACCACCATAACCACCGAGGGTGTAGGAAGGTCTGATCACTAGCGGAAAACCTATTTCTTGAGCAATTTCTTTTCCTTTCAAGAATGAAGTGGCAGTTTCTCCTTTACAAACGCCTACCCCAATCTCGATCATTTTATTCCTGAACTTCTCTCTGTCTTCAGTAGTCTCAATGGCGTTAATATCAACACCAATGATTCGAACCCCGAATTTCTCCCAGATGCCGGCTTTGTCGCAATCAATAGCAAGGTTCAAGGCAGTTTGCCCACCCATTGTTGGGAGTACTGCATCGATTTTATGCTTTTTGAGGATCTCAATGATAGACTTCTTAGTCAATGGTTTCAGATAAATATTATCTGCCATTACTGGGTCCGTCATAATTGTTGCAGGATTCGAATTGATGAGGGTAACTTCAATGCCCTCCTCTCTTAGTGATCTTGCAGCTTGAGAGCCTGAATAATCGAATTCACAGGCTTGTCCGATGATAATAGGTCCACTTCCGATGATTAGAATGGACTTGATGCTATTGTCTTTTGGCATGATTTGGAGTAAAGAACGACTTGTTGACTTGGGTATAAATTGGCACAAAGTTAGGCCATAATGATTATAATCAAAACCGTGAATGGATTATTGACTTTTAATATTGGTTTCGGAAATACTTAATGCTTTTAACCGTGCTGCTTCATGAAAAATATACTATTTTCAATCCTTAATTATTTCAACTAATCATTGCTATGAAAACAAAAATGACATTGAAAATAGTAGCGGCTTTTTTATTCGCTACTACCATCCTTGCTGGCTGCGCAGCTTCGGGTACAACAACAAACACTTCTGCAAAGAAAGAAACGAAGGCTAAAGTTTATAATCCAAGTGGAGTTTGGGAATATTCTGTAGATACCCCAGACGGTGGAAGTACCGGAACTTTGAGAATTAACGGTAATCCTGGAGCATACACTGCAAGCCTAGAAACAGATCAATTTGGCGTGTTAGAAATAGGTGGCTTGAACATACAAGACTCTAATTTAACTGGCACGATTGAGGTAATGGGTACTGCCGCAGAAATTGAATGCCTATTTGATGGTGACTCTATGACCGGTGCAGTTTATCTAGGACAAGACGCCTTCCCAATGTCTGGGAAAAGAGTAAGTAAGTAATACTCTCTAAGAGTTGATTTAAATAAAAGAGGCTGATCGATTGATCGGCCTCTTTTGTTTTATGGTTTCATATTTATAGACGAAAAAAGAGGAAGCTACTTTCGGTGACTTCCTCTTAGTATGGAAAGCTTTTCATTTTAAATATGTAGCGCTCTATTATCAGTAGCGGCTAAGCAAGCCTCTTTAAATGCTTCAGTGTAAGTAGGGTGGGCATGAGACATTCTAGCAATATCTTCGGCACTCGCTCTATATTCCATAGCCACAACAGCCTCTGCAATCATATCGGCAGTTCTAGGGCCAATCATATGAACACCAAGAATTTCATCCGTACTTTTATCGGCTAAAACTTTCACTACACCATCAGTATCCATGGAAGCTCTTGCTCGGCCAGATGCTTTGAATGGGAAAGAACCAGTTTTGTAAGCCACACCTTTCTCTTTCAATTGTTCTTCGGTGTAACCAACGGAGGCAACTTCAGGCCAGGTATAAACCACTCCTGGGATGAGGTTGTAATTGATATGAGGCTTTTGTCCTGCCATTACTTCGGCTACAAAAGAACCTTCTTCTTCGGCTTTATGAGCTAGCATGGCTCCTTTGATGACATCGCCTATAGCATAAATATTATCAGCAGACGTTTTTAACTGTCCGTCTACTTCAATGCGACCTCTGTCATCAGTTTTAATGCCTACATTTTCTAGACCAAGACCATCAGTGTAAGGTTTTCTACCGATTGAAACTAAGCAGTAATCTCCTTTGATCTCAACGGTTTCGCCTTTCTTGTTTTCAGCCTTTACGGTTACCGTTTTTGCTGTGCCTTTTACATCTGTCACTTTGTGGCCGAGGTAGAAGTTAAAGCCGAGTTTTTTCAATGACTTTTTCAATTCCTTACCCATGGTGCTGTCCATAGAAGGAATAATTTCATCCATGAATTCCACCACAGAGACTTCTGCGCCTAAGCGACCATATACTGAGCCTAACTCCATTCCAATAACACCGCCACCAATGATGATCATGTGCTTTGGAATTTCTTTCAATTCTAAAGCCTCAGTAGAGGTAATTACTCTTTTCTTATCAATCTTGATGAAAGGAAGAGAAGAAGGTTTAGAACCTGTGGCAATAATTACCTTATCGGTTTCAACCTTAGTTTCTTTACCTTCAGAGTCGGTTACCTTGATCGTGTTTTTGTCGATAAAAGAGCCCAATCCATGATGAACGTCTATTTTGTTCTTTTTCATGAGGAAGGCAATTCCGTTGACGTTATCCGAGACAACGCCACGCTTTCTCTCAATCATTTGCTCTAGGTTCACCTTCAAATTCTCCAGATCAATACCGTGGGTTTTGAAAGTGTGTGCAGCATTGTGGTAATGCTCTGAAGAATCGAGCAATGCCTTAGAAGGAATACAACCTACATTGAGGCATGTGCCTCCGAGCGTATCATATTTTTCAATAATGGCTGTTTTCATACCTAGCTGTGCACAACGAATTGCCGCAACATATCCACCAGGGCCTGAACCAATTACTGTTACATCGTATTTCATTTTCTAGTATTTAGTAGTGAGTACTTAGTATTGAGTTTAAACTCCGAGTAAAAGTCTAGTTGGGTCTTCCAATAATTCCTTGACACGAACTAAGAAGCTAACAGACTCACGACCGTCAACTATTCGGTGGTCATAAGAGAGAGCCACATACATAATTGGTAGAATTTTCACTTCTCCATTAACCGCCATTGGTCTTTCCACAATGTTGTGCATACCTAAAATGGCAGACTGTGGTGCATTAATGATAGGCGTTGAAAGCATAGACCCGAATATTCCTCCATTAGTAATGGTGAAGGTACCTCCAGTCATTTCATCGATGGAAAGTTTACCATCTCTTGCCTTCATGGCCAAACGAACAATTTCTTTTTCAACCTGGTCGAAGCTTAAGCCTTCAGCATTTCGAATAACTGGAACCATTAAGCCCTTAGGAGCTGAAACAGCAATCGATACGTCAGCATAATCATGATAGATAATTTCATCACCATCAATTTGAGCGTTCACGGCTGGCCATTCTTTTAGTGCCATGGTAACCGCTTTTGTGAAGAAAGACATGAAGCCAAGGTTCACTTCGTATTTCTCCTTAAACTTATCTTTGTACTGCTTTCTTAAGTCCATGATGGGCTTCATGTTCACCTCGTTGAAAGTGGTGAGCATGGCAGTTTCATTCTTCACAGAAACAAGTCTGCGAGAAACAGTTTTTCTAAGAGAAGACATCTTCTCTCTTCTCTCGCCTCTCTCTCCAGTAGTGGTTGGAGCTGCACTTGAGCTTGTGGAAGTTTCTTTTTTAGGAGCCTCTTTGCTTGGGGCTTTGGCGTTTTCAGCATCTTCTTTGGTGATTCTGCCATCTTTGCCTGTGCCCTGAATTTGTGATGCATCTAAGCCTTTTTCTGCTATAATTTTAGCCGCTGCAGGAGAGGCATGACCAGTAGCGTAAGTGTCATCGCCCTGAGGCGCTCCTTGATTGCTATTGCTTGTTGATTCAGCAGGTTTATAGGTAGATGATGTAGGAGCGCCTCCTTCGGTTACTTCTATTTTACAGATGAGTGCACCGATTTCTAAGGTGTCGCCTTCTTCAGCTACAATTTTGAGGATACCATTGGCTTCGGCAGGGAGCTCAAAAGTGGCTTTATCTGAATCTACTTCAGCGATAACTTCATCGAGTTCTACATAGTCACCATCAGCTTTGAGCCAACTTGAAATAGTAACCTCCGTGATTGATTCTCCCACAGTTGGAACAATCATATCTTTGATTTCACCAGTAGAAGTTGGTTCATCTGATTTTGCTGAATCAGTTGAAGAAGACTTCTCCTCTTTAGGTTTATCTTCAGCAGAACCACCTTTGGCATCTGTGTCTAATGTACAGACAACGTCACCAATTTCTAAGGTGTCACCCTCTTGTGCTTTGATGGTCAGTTTACCAGCAGCTTCCGCATTCAACTCGAAAGTAGCTTTGTCGGATTCCAATTCGCAGATCACTTCGTCCATTTCTACGAAGTCTCCATCTTTTTTAAACCATTGTGCGATTGTTACTTCGGTGATCGATTCGCCAACGGCAGGAATTTTAATTTCCAAACTCATGATTCTTTATGTTTTATGCGAAAGCTTTGTCAATAATTTGTTCTTGTTCTTGTGCGTGAACCTTGGCAAAACCTGTTGCCGGAGATGCACTTGCTTTCCTAGAAATTAACTTTAAAGTTCTTTCAGGATATATTCTTTGAATGTAGTTCCAGTAGCCCATGTTTTCAGGTTCTTCTTGTAGCCAAACAAATTCTTGAGCTTTGGTATACTTATCTAGAAGATCTGAAACTTGCTTTTTAGGGAAAGGATGCAGCTGCTCAAGTCTGATCAAGGCCACATCTTTAATTTTATCTTTCTCACGCTTCTCTAGCAGGTCATAATAAACCTTGCCAGAACACATCACCACTTTTCTTGCCGAAGCTGGCTTTACGTCTTGATCTTCAATAATCTCTTTAAATCTTCCTGAAGTAAAGTCTTCGATAGGCGAGATAGCTTTTGGATGTCTTAAAAGCGACTTAGGCGACATAACAACCAATGGTTTTCTGAAATCCCAGGTTAACTGTCTTCTCAATGCGTGGAAGAAGTTGGCAGGAGTGGTAATGTTGGCTACCACCATATTATACTCAGCACAAAGCTGCAAATAGCGCTCTGGTCTTGCATTGGAATGCTCTGGTCCTTGTCCTTCATAACCATGGGGGAGGAGAAGCACTAGACCATTCATTCTTTGCCATTTAGTTTCCGAACAAGAAATGAACTGATCGATCATTACCTGAGCTCCATTGGCGAAATCACCGAATTGAGCCTCCCAGATGGTCAAAGCTTTTGGGTTAGCCATGGCATAGCCGAATTCAAAGCCCATAACACCAAACTCCGAGAGTAATGAGTTATAGATTTCGAATTTTTTATCCGCCCCTTCAATAAAGTCTAGACTGTTGTAAGCTTCATTAGTATTTACATCATGCAATACGGCATGCCTATGAGAGAAAGTGCCTCGTTGAACATCTTGTCCTGTGAGTCTAACGGCATTACCCTCTAATAGGAGAGTTCCATAAGCAAGCAATTCTCCACCTGCCCAGTTGAGTTGCCTTTCTTGAAAGAACATCTCTTTTCTTTGCTTCAACTGTTTCTCAATCTGTTTGATTGGTTTAAAGCCTTTAGGAACCTTCGTTAAAGCATCTGCAATTTTCTTAATTTCTTCTTCAGTAACACCAGTCTCGGGAGAGATATCAAAATCCTCTGGTTTTGACCTTCGCAGCGTTCTCCACTCTTCCTCCAATGGTTGATAAACATATGGTAAAGGCTTTTGCTTCACCAAGTTTAATCTGTCTTGAAGTAGGCCTCTGAATTCAGAGTCCATGTTTTTGGCCAAAGCAGCTTCAACCTCACCCATTTCAATGAGTTTTTTATTGTATACCTCTCTTGGGTTAGGGTGCTTACTAATTAGATTATACAGTGAAGGTTGAGTGAATTTAGGTTCATCACTTTCGTTGTGGCCATGTCTTCTGTAGCAAACCATATCTACAAATATGTCCTCCCCAAATTTCTGACGATATTCAGTGGCGAATTGAACACAGAAAACTACTGCTTCAGGGTCGTCTCCATTCACGTGTAAAACCGGAGCATCAATTAATTTTGCAACATCAGTACAGTATATACTTGAACGGGCATCATCAAAATCGGTAGTGAAACCAACCTGATTGTTGATCACGAAGTGAATAGTTCCTCCTGTTTTATAGCCTTCTAATTGGCTCATCTGAACTACCTCGTAAACAACTCCCTGCCCAGCAACGGCAGCATCACCATGAATGAGTACTGGAAGAATTTTCGATCTGTCTCTATTATATTCTGCATCTCCTTTAGCCCTTACAAAACCCTCAACTACGGGGTTTACAGCTTCGAGGTGCGAAGGGTTAGGTGCTAATTTTATTTCTACTTGATGGTTACTTGGAGTGGTTACTTGGCTTGAATAGCCCATGTGGTATTTCACATCACCATCGCCCATAGTAAGGTCTGGGGTTGCATTACCTTCAAATTCATTGAAGATTTGCTCATAGGTTTTACCCATAATATTAGCCAGTACATTGAGTCGACCTCTATGCGCCATTCCAATCATTACCTCTTCTACACCAAGCGCTGCTCCTGTATTGATGATGGCATCAATGGCAGGGATGGTGGTTTCACCACCTTCAAGTGAGAATCGTTTTTGCCCTAAATATTTGGTATGAAGGAAATTCTCGAAAACAACCGCTTCATTTAATTTCTTTAAAATTCTTGTTCTTTGGTCATGGGAGGGATTGAAAGACAGGGCATCTTTCTCGATTCGCTCTCTAAGCCATTTCAATTTCTCAGGATCGCGAACGTACATATATTCAAAGCCTACTGTGCCTTCGTATATATACTTTAATGATTCAATGATTTTTTTAAGCGTTGCTTTGCCAATTCCTATTTCTGCACCCGAATTGAATTCAGTATTCAAATCTGCATCTGAAAGGCCAAAGTCTTTAAGTTCCAGCATAGGCTTACGATCTTTTCTTTCCCTTACAGGGTTAGTTTTAGATCGTAGATGTGCACGGGTTCTGTAGGCATGAATAAGGTTTCTGACATTAACTTCTTTGTCAGATACAATGCCTGAGGTTCCAGTGGCTTTCGTTTGCTTTTCGTTTGACGGAAGCATTGGAAATGACTCTTGGGCGAATTCGAAGCCTTCAAAGAATTTTTTCCAGCCTTCGTCTATACTGGAAGGATCTTGAGAAAATTGTTGGTAAAGGGCTTCAATAGCCTTTGGGTCGGCATTTGCGAGATATGAGTAATTGCTCATAAGGTGATGTTTTCAATTAGCGACTCAAATGTAACTGATGTTTATTGGTAAATAAAACCGTATAAACGATTATGCAAATACAATTGATATTGAAGCGATTAATCTCTTTGTGATAATCTCCTGAAGCTCAGAGCATACATTTTTTCGGGATAATGTGATTTTAATTAAAAAGCAATTATCTTTGCAGTCCTTTTTCGAGACGTGTTCTCAGAAGAAGAGAGGACGTGATCCTCAATAACCATAAAAACAAAATGGCAGTAAAAATCAGATTGGCCAGAAGAGGCCGTAAAAAACAAGCGATTTACGATATCGTAATTGCTGATGCAAGAGCACCACGTGATGGTCGCTTTATTGAAAAAATTGGAGCATACAATCCTAACACCAACCCAGCTTTCATCAAATTAGATAATGATAAGGCTTTTACTTGGTTGATGAATGGAGCTCAGCCAACAGATACTGTGAAGGCTATTCTTTCATATAGAGGTATGATGCTTAAGAAGCACCTTCAAATTGGTGTGATCAAAGGAGCAATGTCTCAGGAAGATGCTGACAAGAAATTTGAGGCTTGGTTAGCAGATAAAGATGCTAAGATTGAAGGCAAGACCGCTAAATTGGCTGAAGGAAAAGATGCAGCTAAGAAAGCTAAACTTGAAGCAGAAGCTAAAGTGAATGCCGCAAGAGCAGAAGCATTAGCAGCTAAGAAGGCAGAAGCGATAGCTGCTGCAGCACCAGCTGTTGAAGAAGTTGCAGAAGAAACTGAAGAGGTTGTTGCTGAAGAAGCTCCAGCTACTGAAGA
>CAYGKL010000028.1:27528-31758 GCA_964350505.1 uncultured Roseivirgaceae bacterium
ACTGAAGAGGTTGTTGCTGAAGAAGCTCCAGCTACTGAAGAAGTTGTTGCAGAAGAGGCACCAGCTGTTGAAGAGGCAAAAGCTGAAGCAACTGAAGAAGCTCCTGCTACAGAAGAAGCACCAGCCGAAGAAGGCGAGTCTAAAAAATAAGACTTAGTCATGACGATTGATGATTGTTATCAATTAGGTTACATCATCAAACCGCATGGTTTAAAAGGTGAATTACAGATATTATTAGATGTAGATTCTCCACTACAATACGAAAATTTGGAATCAGTTTTTGTCCTTCAAGGACAACAGCTGGTTCCTTTTTTTATTGAGTCTATCAATGTCAGATCGGACAGGGCAATTCTAGCTTTCGATGATATTGTTACGCTAGAACAAGCCGAACAATTAAGAGGTAAAGAACTTTACCTTCCATTGAGTGCACTATCTAAGGTTAATGAGAATGAGTTCTTCATTCACGAGATAATTGATTTTAAGGTGGTAGATCAGAACGGCAAGGAAATAGGCAAAATCCAAAATGCGGTTGAAAGTGGACCTCAACTCATTCTTGTAATTGAGAATAGTGAAGGTGTTGAAATTCTGATTCCTTACATTCAGCAACTATTAATAAAGCTTGATCGAGTGTTGAAGCAATTGCAGTTGCAGATTCCAGAAGGTCTTGTTGAAGTTTATACCGAGCCCAGCAATGAGGATTGATATCATCACTTGTTTACCGAGATTACTCGATAGTCCATTTTCTCATTCCATTCTACAACGAGCTCAGGAAAAAGGATTGGTTGAAGTTGTGGTGCACGACCTTCGTCATTGGTCAACTAGTAAGCAGAAGCAGCTGGATGACTATGCTTATGGTGGAGGCGCAGGAATGGTGATGATGGTTGAGCCCATTGATCTTTGTATTTCTGAGTTGAAGAGCCAGCGGGAATATGATGAAGTGATTTATATGACCCCTGACGGTGAGCGTCTGAATCAAAGTATTGCCAATCAGCTCTCTTTAAAAGGAAACCTGATCATACTTTGCGGTCATTATAAAGGAGTAGATGAAAGAGTAAGAGAAGCTTTTATCACTAGAGAGATCAGCATTGGAGACTATGTTTTATCAGGAGGAGAATTAGCTGCAGCTGTACTTTCAGATTCGATTATCAGGTTAATTCCTGGTGTTTTATCTGATGAAACTTCTGCCTTGACTGATTCTTTTCAAGACAATTTATTAGCCCCACCAGTCTACACTCGTCCGGCAGAATATAAAGGAATGAAGGTCCCTGAGGTGCTTTTGTCGGGTCATCAACAGAAAATTGAAGACTGGAGAAATGAAAAATCTATCGAGAGAACACAGGCGAGAAGACCTGATTTACTTGATGAATAAATTTTTCTGTAAAAATCAGATTATCAAAAACTAATACCTATATTTGCAGTCCGTTTTGCGGGAAGAGCTTTTAGACGAATAAATTCATGAGCGATCTTATCAAATTAGTAGAGGAAGAAAATAGCGGAAGAAGAGCTGACATGCCTACTTTCAAAGCCGGTGATACTGTTAACGTTCACGTTAAAATTAAAGAAGGTAGTAAGGAGAGAATCCAGGTGTTCCAAGGAACAGTGATCCAAAGAAAAAACAGCGGATCTAATGGAGAGACTTTTACCGTAAGAAAAGTATCTGGAGGTGTTGGTGTTGAAAGAATTTTCCCAATCCTTTCTCCAAACATCGACAAAATTGAAGTTTTAAGAAAAGGTAAAGTAAGAAGAGCCAAGTTGTTCTATCTAAGAGGACGTCAGGGTAAAGCTGCTAGAATCAAAGAAAAATTATCGAGATAATCGATTCTCTAAGATATTTAAAAGCCCCTTTTTGGGGCTTTTTTTATGATCTTATTTTATATTGAGCTTTTCTATAATAAACGCACAACAAATGAAGAAAATCGTCCTGTCTTTTATTTTATCTTTTTTAGCATACCAAGCTAATGCGCAAATAGGTGTCAGTTATTTGCATTCAAATATGATTAGCGCAATTGGAGGGAGCTACCAATTCAATGATCGGATATGGTCAGAGATCAAAATTGGTGTTAGCGTTCAGAATTTTACTCCTCATTTTCAGGCAAACTATAATGTTTTAAAAAGTGAAAAGATTGATTTTTATGTTGCTGCAGCTTATGCATTTAGGTATGGAGTAACATCAAGAGTATCGAATCTTGGCATGACAATTACAGTTGGGTCAACACAAGTGAATACATTTCTGCCAGGATTAGGGTTTAATATAAATCCATTTAATGATGCACCAAATTTCATAATCTCGGCTGAGGGACTAATAGTTGTTAACTCTCAAGATACCCATCCTCAGGGTTCATTCGGTATCAGGTTTATCTTGCCTAAAAGGGAGAAGTAGTGTGATCTTATTCGGTCATTTTGTCACAATTCTAAAAAAGGCTCGTTAATTGCAACATCAAGTCAAATTCAAAAGAATGCCCTCAATTTCATTCTATAAGTATCAAGGAACCGGCAACGACTTTGTCATGATTGACAACCGTAGCTTGATCTTTGACAAAACTAATTTGGCCTTAGTAACTGATCTCAGTGATAGACGTTTTGGAATTGGAGCAGATGGCGTAATCCTAATTGAGAATTGCATTTCTTCAGATTTTGAAATGATCTATTTCAACCCAGACGGAAGTCAGTCATTATGTGGCAACGGAAGCAGGTGTGCAGTAATGTTTGCCAAGTTTTTAGGGATGATTGAAAACGAGACGAACTTTACAGCCATTGACGGAGAGCATTATGCGAGAATTGAGGAAGATCAGGTTTTCTTGAAAATGCATGATGTTGATGTATTTGAGGAAATTAATGATGATTATCTGATTGATACAGGTTCCCCTCACTATATTAAATATGTGAGTAGTGTCGATAACATTGACCCAGTTTCGGAAGGAAGGAAAGTTCGATATTCCGACAGGTTCAAAGAAAAGGGTGTGAATGTAAATTTTCTTGAAAAAGTTGGAGAGGATAGCTTAAAGATTAGAACTTACGAGAGAGGTGTGGAAAACGAGACCCTAAGTTGCGGTACTGGTTGTACTGCAGCAGCACTCTCATTGGGTATAAATAATGACATATCTTCGGTAAACCTTCGGGCAATTGGCGGAGATTTGAAAGTAGACTTCCGCAAGGAAGATGATAAGTTTACTAATATTTACCTGATTGGTCCTGCCAAACAGGTTTTCAAAGGAGAAATAGAGGTCTAAAGAAATGAATCAGACCTTCTTTATTAAATAGCAAGAAATTAACTTTAGCACATAATTTTAAGATATGAGCGTTCTAACAAAAGGGTTGGCGAAGCTTTTCGGAAGCAAGTCGGATAGAGATATAAAGGAGGTGACCCCTTATGTTGAAGAGATCAACAAGATATACAACTCACTTAGCAGCTTGTCAGACGATGAGTTAAGAAATAAAACAGCTGAGTTCAAAGCTAAGATAGCAGAAGACCTAAAAGCCATTGATGAGGAAATGGCCGAGCTTCATCAGAAAATAGAGGATAATCCTGATCTGGATATTCAAGAAAAGGAAGCTGCTTTTGAAGCTATAGACAAACTTGAAGAGGATAGAAATGAGGCCCTAGAAAAGATACTCATGGAAATCTTGCCTTCTGCTTTCGCTGTGGTGAAAGAAACTGCGAGAAGGTTTAAGGAAGTCGGTCAATTAGAAGTTACGGCAACTATGCTCGACAGACAATTGGCGGCTAAAGGAGAGCATATCCAGATTGAAGGAGAAAGAGCTGTTTGGAAGAACGAGTGGAAGGCCGCAGGTAATATGATGAAGTGGGAAATGCTTCATTATGATGTTCAGCTGATTGGTGGAATTGTACTTCATCAAGGTAAAATTGCTGAAATGGCCACAGGTGAGGGTAAAACATTAGTAGCTACTCTACCTGCTTATTTAAATGCCTTGGCTGGCAGAGGAGTTCATGTGGTAACGGTGAACAACTACCTAGCAAAACGTGACTCAGAGTGGATGGCTCCACTTTTCCAATTTCATGGGTTGAGTATTGACTGTATTGATAATTACCAGCCGAATTCTGAAGAAAGAAGGGCAGCCTATCGATGCGATATCATCTATGGTACCAATAATGAGTTTGGTTTCGATTACCTGAGAGATAATATGTCTCGCGAGGGAAAAGAACTTGTGCAGCGTAAGCATCACTATGCAATGGTAGATGAGGTTGACTCAGTTTTGATTGATGAAGCC
>CAYGKL010000029.1:0-30983 GCA_964350505.1 uncultured Roseivirgaceae bacterium
TCGAACCCGCGACCTCCTGCGTGACAGGCAGGCATTCTAACCAGCTGAACTACCGCTCCAATATTTTAAAAATACCCCTTTCGTTTAAGGTGTTGCAAAAGTAGTAGCTTCATTTTGATTTGCAAGCAGCTTTATTGAAAAATATTCAATTTTTTAAGCTTAAACTTAGCTAACCGTTGATGTTGAAGCGGTTAAGAAATTGTAAGGACCATTTATTTTTTCAGCTTGAATGTCAAACTATACAAGTTATGGTTGATCTCCACTTCATGAAGCACACCATTCAAGTATTTGTGTAATTCCTTTTTACCATCATGTTCAAAGAAATATTCGTTTTCACGGCTTTTCACTACTTCGAGCATTTCACCACTGGCTAAGGCATATATTTTTCCTAGTTGGGTTGGTTCTTCGAAATAGAAAATATCTGCTCCCACCAATGATTTGTTGGGTATCTGGCTCATATCACCGTTAATATCCACTTGATAGCCATTGTCATTTTGAATGGTAATTACAGAAGACTTTAGATGCCCATTGGCTTTAGCGACAGAGCTGGCTTCTACCAAGGCTAAATTTCTATAGACAGATTCTGAGTTCATCTCCACCACAATCTTCACCAGCATATGAGCCTCAATTCGCGTGTCTAGAGTTATTTTTGTCATCTCATCATTCACCTCGCGAATGGCGATCAATTCACCAACTTTTTGGCCTCTCATAAAGCCTTCATAAATCAACTCTTGACCGAAAGCTTTTTGCTGAAAAACGGATTGAAATGAAATAAAAACAACTAGGAGTAGAGGGAAGTGAACTTTGGTTTTCATAAATAAGTTTATCGAATTATGACGTTCAATATACTTGAGAAAGAAACCGAAACAAAAGGGAGTTTTTTTATTGAAAAGGAAGGTAAGGTCGTTGCTGAGATGACTTACTCCAAAGCTGGTGCAGAGAGAATCATCATTGATCATACTGAAGTAGATGATACCTTAAGAGGGAAGGGTGCAGGTCTTCAGATTGTGGAGCATGCTGTAGAATTCGTAAGGAAGAAAGAAATCAAGATGCTTCCGTTGTGTCCTTTTACAAAGGCAACTCTTTTGAAGCATCCTGAATGGAAAGACGTTTGGTAATTACCAAGTTGAGGTTTTCAAGTCTCTTGTTGCCTTAAGTATATCTCTTCTGCTGATCTGACCAGCTAATTTCCCGTTTTCATCGACTACCGGAAATCTTCTATAGTGCGTGTGAAGAAATTTTGAAGCCACATCCAAAACATCAGCAGTAATTGATACCGAAGATACATTGTTACTCATATAATTCATTACTGTGATTTTCCCATGTGGAAGATTGTGATAAGCTTCGTCCACCATAATCTTCATGCAGTCTATTTCTGAGAGTATTCCAATAATCTTTCCATCATCGTCCATAACGGGTGCTCCAGATATTCTGTGCTCCAGAAAAACATCCATAGCCTCAGCAATGCTTTGCAAAGGATGTAGAGTAATTACCTTTTGTGTCATGTAGTCAGTTACCGGACGGTATTTTTTAACAGTCTTGGGCGGCTCTGGTACTCGTGATCCTGTAAAATTCATAGTGGTTCTTTTTTAGTTGTTCAACTTCTGTATTGTCAAAAGGAGTAGAATGTAGTGAAATATATATGTAAAGCAAAATAAAAGGTGGTTAATGTTAATTGTAGCTGTGTATTAATTCTGATAAATAATGAAAATGCAGAATAATAAAAAATGGGTGGGTAGTTATTTCATATTCTGTGGTAGTTTTCACTTAGGCTTATGACTTTGATAAAGATTACTAATCTATGAAATCACAAAAAGTCCTTTTCTGTATGTGATTCTTTTCCTTGAGTCGAAACAAAATATATAAACATTTTATTTTTATCTCGGTTCTAAAAAGCCGCTTTATGCTCATCAGAGCCAACTTTTGGCGATGTTTTGTGAAGCCTTTTTGAAGTTTTATTCAATAATTTGGGTTTGGGTTAGATCTGCCTTGGTACGTCACTTCGTAACTAATTCGGACACAAAAATTGAAATGTGATGAAAAAACTAACCTATTTAAAACTATTTACATTGAGCTTAATGGCTCTTTTAATTTCCGCATGTGGCGATGATGATGCGCCTGTGCCAATGCCAACAGGAATGGAAGACAATTTTGCCTTGTTTGCATTAAACAACTCTGGAGTTTCTGGAACAATTACCTTCGAAGAAGCAGATTTAGGAGGAACAATTGTAACCATCGATTTGAATGGTACTGTCTCTGGAGAATCTCATCCTTCTCATATTCATTTTAACACTGCTGCTGAAGGTGGTGATATCGCAGTTTCTTTAACTCCTGTAGACGGAGCTACCGGAATGAGTGAGACCTATGTGGAAGCCTTAGATAATGGAACTGCCATTAGTTACAGTGAATTAATGACTTTCGATGGTTACGTGAATGTACACTTAAGCGCAGATGACTTGGCTACTGTTGTGGCTCAGGGAGATATAGGAGTGAATGAACTCACTGGCGAGTCTAATTCATACAACTTGTTTGAAAAAGATGTTGATGGCGTCAGTGGAACTTTTATGCTTGAAAGAAGAGTAAACGGTACTGCCTTAGCAACAGTAATGTTGACTGGAACACAAACAGGAGGGTCGCATCCTGGTCATATTCATGATGATAATGCGGCCACAGGTGGTGCAATTGCCGTTTCCTTGAACCCTGTTGATGGGGCTACTGGAATAAGTAAAACCTCTATCGAAATGAAAGATGATGGTACCGCGATTACATACGATGAGTTATTGGCTTATGATGGATATGTAAATATCCACAATAGTGTTAGTGATTTAGGGACATTGATCGCTCAGGGAGATATCGGTGAAAATGAATTGACAAGCACCATGAAGTCATATGACTTATCAGAAAGAGATGTGGCTGGAGTTAGCGGTACTTTTACCTTAACCAAAAGAGTAAATGGTGAAGCATTAGCGGTTGTCAACCTTAGTGGAACAACTGCAGGAGGTATGCACCCTGGTCATATTCATGCAAATGCGGCTGTGGAAGGTGGTGAAATAGTATACTCATTCAACCCAGTAGATGGAGCAACAGGTATGAGTGTGAATAATATAGCTGCTTTAGATGATGGAACTGCTATTACTTATGATGAATTACTGGACTTTAACGGTTATGTAAACATCCATAACAGTGCCAATGACTTAGGTACTTTATTAGCCCAAGGTGATATAGGTGCTAATGAGTTAACAGGTATGTCAACAAGCTATGATTTGGCCGAAGTTGATCAGGCTGGAACAAGTGGAACAATAATGTTCATGGAAAGAAAAGATGGCACTGCTCTTATCAAGATAGAATTACAAAACACATTGGCTGCGGATTCTCACCCTGGACATATCCATGAGAATTCTGCCGCTCAAGGTGGAGGCATACTCTTTACATTCAATAATGTAAATGGTGCAACAGGAACAAGCCTCACTAACATGAGAAAGTTAGATGATGATACTGCGATTGGTTATGCAGATATAGCAACCCTTAATGGGTATGTTAATATTCATAAGAGTGCAAGCGATCTGGCTACGCTTGTTGCGCAGGGCGATATTGGCGCTAATGACAATTAGTGTGTCTGATAGTTGGTTGAGTCGGGGTGGTCTGCGCAAGTGGACTGCCCTATTTTTTACAATTCGGCCAGAGTGCCTTTATTGTTAATTGGGTGAGGGATCAACTTAAAAGTTATCAATTGTTATAAATTATCGAACGCAATGTTAATTTTGTGTTAAGAAAACATGAAATACGATGTATTTTGTGTTCTTGATTAGGTGAAAGGAGGTGTCATGGCCTCCTTTCTTTTTTCCATTCATGTAAGGCTTATTGATTTCATTATTGAATGTGAGTTCATTCGAACTAAATTCAGCCTTATGAAAAATATTTCTTTCCTCATTTTCTTTTGTTTTTGCTTCCATACTATTTCTGCGCAAAGCTATTTCCCGCCAAGGGGGCAATGGGAGGCCAGAGAAGCAGCGACTTTGGGTATTAATCAATCTCTACTCAGTGATGCGGTTCAATTTGCAGAGAGCAATGAATATTCTGGTTCTAAAGATTTAAGAATCGCCATTTTGGAGGGTTTTAGGAATGAGCCTTTTCATGAAATATTGGGGCCAACTAGAAAGCGCGGAGGTCCTGCAGGTTTGATAATTAAAGATGGATTCATTGTGGCTCAATGGGGCGATACAGAGCGTGTGGATATGACTTTCAGCGTAACTAAGAGTTATTTATCTACAGTTGCAGGCTTGGCAGTTGATGAGGGGTTAATCTCAAGCACAAAAGATTTAATGGGTGATTATGTTTGGGATGGTACTTTTGATGGGGCACATAATTCGAAAATAACTTGGCATCATTTGCTGAACCAGTCTTCTGCTTGGTCTGGTACATTATTCGGTATTAAAGACTGGGGTGATAGACCCCCAAGGAATGGAGGTATTGACGATTGGAAATTCATGAAGCCTGTGGAACCAGGTACAGTGATGGAGTATAATGATGTGCGTGTAAATGTATTGGCTTATTCCTTACTGAATGTATGGAGAAAGCCGGTTCCTCAAGTACTGAAGGAGAAAATTATGGACCCCATTGGAGCCTCAACTACTTGGAGATGGTTTGGCTACAAAGATGCTTGGGTAACTGTAGATGGTTTGCAAATGAAATCTGTTACTGGAGGCGGTCATTCTGGAGGCGGTCTTTTTATCAATACCTTCGATCATGCCCGCTTTGGACTATTGTTCCTGAATAATGGAAATTGGGGTGGCAAGCAGCTTATTTCAGAAAATTGGGTGAATGCGGTACAGCAGTCATCAGAGGCCATGGCTAGCTATGGCTATATGTGGTGGCTCAACAGAGGCCCAAGAAAATGGGATGGTGTTGACGATGAATCTATTTACTATGCGGCTGGGTTCGGTGGTAATTTCATTGTGGTGGATAAAACCAACAATATGGTGATTGTCACGCGCTGGTTAGAACCTAGCATGATAGGAGAGCTGGTGAAAAAAGTGCAGGCTGCTATCGAATAGTCTTTTTTAAACCAGTGATTATTTCTTCGAGTCCATTGAGCTTAATCTCATAAACTGTTTGCATTTGCATGCCCAACTTCCCTTTAGGAAAGCCCTCACGAGCAAACCATTCTAGATAGAAAACTGGTAAGTCACAGAGTTTTGTGCCCTTGTACTTGCCAAAAGGCATTGGAGTAATGATAATTTCCTTAAGTATGTTGGGGTTGAATCCTTCCATCTTCGCGAAGGTAATAGTAAAACCTTAAGGAGAGAAGAGAATGAAAAAAGTGAGTTGATTAATTTAACTCACCTCTTTTCGCCATTCTTTTCATTTTATCATTGGCATAAATTGCCACTTCAACTCTTCTATTGGCTTGTCTTCCGGTAGCTGTTTCATTTTCAGTAACGGGCTGAGACTCACCATACCCTGCAATACTCAAACGTTGGTAAGTAAGACCAAGGCTAATTAAATAATCCTGAACGGAAGAAGCCCTTTTTTCTGAGAGTGTCTGATTATAACTTTCTTCTCCAGTACTATCAGTATGGCCTTAAATTAACACATTAGTATCTTCATATTTCTGAAGTACAGTTGCCAAGTCTTTAAGGTTTTCTTTGGTTGGTACTGTCAGTGTTGACTGGTTGGTGGCAAACATAAGTCCCGAATCGAATGTGATTTTAATACCTTCTCCAACTCTTTCTACCCTAGCACCTTCTAAGTCACGCCTTAATTCTTCGGCTTGCTTGTCCATCCTTTTACCAATGAGTGCACCCGCTGTACCGCCAATTGCAGCACCAATTATTACTCCTGTAGCTGTATTGTCTTTTCCAGCAATTACACCACCTAGCACTCCACCTGCTGCACCGCCAATGGCACTTCCTTTTAGTGAGTTACTTGCGTTACATCCGTATAGCATAACTGCTGATAGCAAAGTGATTCCCAATAGCTTTAGTTTACTTTTCATCCTTTAGATTTTTAAAGGCATTTGTTCAAGACCTTACCTGCTTTAAAAGTAGCTTATATGAGACCTCAATTAGTTTTTAGTGAAGAGTTTATTTTCAAAGCGAGTTTCAAAACGGTCAAATTGGTGCTTTAGGCAAAACACATCGCTTGATTATGTAATCAACTCAAACAGTTTTTGCGCTGATGAGTTCTTAGTGAAAACTTCGTATGCATTTCGCCAAATCAGATATTTCAGCACTCGATAAGATCTTTCGCCTAAACCTTATTAATTCGGTTACAGGCATTAAGCCAGCCAATTTAATTGGCACTGTAGACAAGAAAGGTAATACTAACCTCGCTATATTTTCTTCGGTAATTCATTTGGGCAGTAATCCACCGCTTATTGGGTTTGTCACTAGGCCGGTTGGAGAGGTGCCTCGTCATACTTATCAGAATATCCAGAATTCTGGTTACTATACCATCAATGCGGTACCCATTCAAATGTCGGCTCAGGCTCACTATACTTCTGCAAAATTTGATGATACTCAGTCGGAATTTGATACTTGTGGCTTTACAGCAGAGTATATTGAAGGTTTTGTTGCACCATTTGTGAAAGAGAGCCCACTAAAAATGGGTTTGAAATTGGTGGAAGAGTTACCTATTGAACGCAACGGCACTCAACTTTTAATTGGAGAAATAGAGCATTTGGTGATTGAAGATTCAGGCATTGGAACAGAAGGCTATCTGAAGCTCGATGAACTATCAATAGCTGGTATTTCCGGACTTAATAGCTATTACTCTCTTAATAAAAGGAGTGAATTTCCTTATGCTAGAGTAGAGGAATTACCAAAATTTTAAACTTTAGAATTCCGCTTCTTGAATTCTTCCTGTGAGCTGAAAAATCAATAGTTCAGCAAGCTTTGCATCATATCTGGCTTGGATCAAGTTAGTTTCTGCAGTAAGCAGATTGCTTTGTGCAGTTCTGAAATCTAGTGATCCTATTCGTCCAAGCCTATATTGCTCCTCGGTTCTTTGAAAGTTCAGTTCGTTTGTTCTAAGGTTGGCTTCTTCTGCACTAACTATCAATAGCCTATTCTCGTAATCAGACCAAGCATTTTCAAAGTTGACTAAAAGTTGTTGCTTTGTTTGTTCCAGCGTAGTTTGTCTGATGCTTGTATTGATTTGAGCATTTTGAATGGCCGTCTGTGTTGTACCACCATCGAAAATATTCCACCCTAAAGAAGCACCGTAACTAAATCCGCTTGACTGACTCGATGCCAAGAATGAGGCGTTATTATTATTGCCAAATCGATTGTTATAGTTACTAGTAAGGCTCACTGTAGGTATGTATCTATTTCTATTGATTCTAGTGTCTAGCTCAGCGACATAAATTCCTGCTTTAGCTTGAAGCACTTGAATGTTTTCTGCA
Organism: uncultured Roseivirgaceae bacterium; assembly: GCA_964350505.1. Lineage (GTDB taxonomy): Bacteria > Bacteroidota > Bacteroidia > Cytophagales > Cyclobacteriaceae > Roseivirga. The sequence goes on from CAYGKL010000029.1 coordinate 7,403, forward strand.
ACCATCACTTGCTGTAGAGAATCCTTAGCTTTGATTTGACTAAAGTAAAGGGTAGTATCTACATCAAATTTCGTATTCGCTTCTTGTGCCAAAATAAGGTTGAGGTTCCTCATAGAGTTACCCAATGCTAACCTCGCATTCAAATAATTAATGCTATCAGTGTTAACATCTACTTCTGCATTTGATACATCGAGTTTGGTGCTTCGGCCATAATCGAAACCGAACTCGGTTCTTTTTAACCTGTCTTTCGAAATCTCTAAGGTCTCTTTTAAACTCTGAACTGTTTGCTGATTTCTGGCAACGTTATAATAGGAGGTGAATAAATTGAGCAGAACGTTCTCCAAAGTAGCCCTTGCATTTAACTGAGATAGGTTCAAGTTTTCCTGATTTCTCTCCATGTTATACTTTCGGTTGAAGCCATCAAAAAGAACCCAGTTGAAGGCCAATCCGAAGTTTCTACTATCCGAATTCGCTCCTTTTAAGCTAGTTTCTCTTCCATCCTGAAATTGAGCGGTAACATTATCAATATTATAAGTTAGGCCAGCATTTCCTGTCAGGGTAGGAAGGTAGCCAGAGTTAAAAATACTGGTATTGCTCTCAGCAATGTCAATATTCAAGTCAGAAAGCTTAATGTCAAAATTTTGTTCCATGGCAATTTCCATGGCCTTCTGCTTGCTCAAAAGTCCCTGCGCTTGTATGCTGCTGATGGCCGAGCTTAGTATAATAGCAGAAATGTATATGTATCGCTTAAACATTTTGTTCTGATTTTAATTCGATAATTGCTCTTTCTACTTGTTCTTTAGGTACTCTAATTCCGGTAAATAGCCACTTCGTAGAAACCTTCAGCGAATTCATTAACGAAAGATAAATAGGTAAAATCAAAAGAGTAAGCACTGTTGCTACAGCAATACCATAGGCGATTGAAATGGCCATAGGGATTAGAAACTGAGCTTGTCTACTTGTCTCTAAGATGAGTGGTGCTAAACCAGCAATCGTTGTTAAAGAGGTTAAGAAAATAGCTCTGAATCTAGACTTAGACGCTTCATAAAGGGCTTTGTCATACGGCATGCCTTCTTTCAGGTAACTATTGAATTTACCAATCAGAACGAGACCATCATTCACCATAATACCAATGAGGGCAATTATACCTAGCCACGATAAGATGTTGATTGGAAAACCATGGATCCAATGCCCCCAAGCCACTCCTATAAGGCTCAATGGGATGAGTAAAAGTAATAGCAGAGGTTGGTCGTAAGACCTGAAGGTGAAGGCTATGGTTACGTAAATTAAGAAGACGATAATCGGTATAATCGTAACTGCAGACTGTGTAAGCTTATTCTGCTCTCTTTGCTGACCGTCATATAAAGGAGTAACAGATGGGTACTTATTCAGAATTTCTGGCATCACGTTCTCTTTGATGTCATTTAGAATGTCTGGGGCACTTTCCGAGGGGTCGGAAAGGTCTGCAGAAAGCTGAACTTCTCTTCTTCCATCTAAGTGATTAATAGAGATCTCTCCTCTTTCAATAGTATAGTCTGCTATTTCCTTAAAAGGAATCCTCGAACCGTCTGGGGCCGCGATTTTCATCTCGTCTAGGTCGTTGATACTTGAACGGTTGTTCTCGTCATATCTCACCCAAACTCGAATTTCATCTTGCCCACGCTGGAATCTCTGTGCTTGAAATCCAAAGAAGCCATATCTCACTTGATTCATCACCTCTCTGGTATTGAGTCCTAGCAAGTAAGCTTTTTCCTTTAAGTTGATGTTGATCTCTTTAATTCCCTGTGGGTCATTGTCGGTAATGTCTTTTAACAATGCATTACCTTCAAGACTGGCTTTTAATTCCGTTTTAGCAGCCTTTAACTCATCAATATTGCTACCAAGTAAGGAAACAGATACTGGGCTTCCACCAAAGTTTCTTCCACCACCATAAGTCAATGATTCAACACCGTACACAGGCCCCATTTTTTCTCTAATAGCATTACCAATATCAGTAGAAGGGAAGTCTCTTGATTCACCAGGGAGTAAGTTGATGCTGAGAGAACCATTGGCTGTGCCAGCACCTAGTCTTTTAATTACGTTTTCAATTACTTGCTGATTTCCTGATTGTCTAGCTGTGAATTCGTCATTCACTTCCCAAGCTTTTTCTTCTATGAGGGTTAAGATTGAGTCAGTAATTGCACCGTTAGTTCCCTCTGGCATTTTTAAAGTAATGCTCACTTGATCACTCGCTAGTTGAGGAAAAAAGGCAGTTCTGATAGTTCCACCACCAATTGAACCGACTGTCAAAATCAATAATGAGAAAGAGATGGCTAGTGTTAAGAATCGATTTTTCAGCGCAAACTTTAGTAGTTTGGTGTATAGCTTATCTCGCAAAACACTGATAATAGCATCACCTATTTTGTTTACCTGCCTTAGTTTTGCAAATACCCTTGCAAAAGATGATTTCTTCTCATTAGGGTCTTCCTTTACAAGTGCTTTAGAATGTGCTAAGTGAGCAGGTAGAATGATAAGGGCCTCAATTAATGAAACGGTGAGTGTAAGAATTACTACTACTGACACTTCTCCAAAGAAATCTCCGATTCGCCCATCGAGAAATAAGAATGTACTGAATGCTAAAACAGTGGTTAGGATAGCAGAAACAATGGGAGGAATTACCTCCATGGTGCCGTCTATAGCAGCTCTAATTCTACTTTTACCCATTTCGTAATGGTGATAGATGTTTTCTGCGATTACAATACCATCGTCTACTAAAATACCGATAACGATGATCATCCCGAAGAGGGACAATACATTAATGGTAACATCGAGACCAGGTGCAAAAATGAACATACCCAAAAATGCAATAGGTAGGCCTAGGGCTACCCAAAAGGCAAGTCTTGTGTTCAAGAATAGCGATAGGAAAATGAGTACTAAGACCATTCCGACTAACGCATTTTCTGTCAGTAATTGAGTTCTTTGATTCAGTGTGATAGAAGCATCACTTACTACATTTATGTCAAGATCTGGATACCTCTGGTTGAATTCATCGATATACTCTCTAACATTTGCCGCTGTGGAAATCAAGTCTTCCTCATTGGTATTGCTCACACTAATATTAACAGATACTTCGCCATTATAGAAACTAGCATTTGGACTTTCTGCAAAACGATCTCTCACGTCAGCAATGTCTCGCAAGCGAATGACATTTCCAGAAGCATCGGCTTTCACTACCAAATAGTCTAATTCTCTGGCCACATAAGACCTGCTGTTGGCTCTAATTAAATATTCTTCTACATCGGTTTTGATATTACCGCCAGTAGTTAGGATGTTCTCTTCTGAAACGGCTTGTGCTACTTGAGTAAAAGAAAGATTATAGGCTTGAAGGTCTTTCTCGCGAACAGCAATCTCGATTTCCTCTGCTGGGAAACCTGATATGGCTACTTGTGAGATACCATCTATGGCCCTCATGTCGTTTTCAATACCGCGCGCAATTTCCTTGAGTGTTTTCAAAGGAACATCTTTCCCACTTAGTGCAAATGATATGGTGGGCCTGATACTTTCTGTCTTATTGACGACCAAGGGCTCCATGCCAGTAGGATAGGAGGGCACTCGATCTACAGCATTCTTTACCTCTTGAAGCATCAGGTCAATGTCTTGGCCCTTTTCAATTTCTACGGAAATGGTTCCAGAGTTCTCATTACTTACTGAGGTGATTCTATCAATTCCTACAACTCCCTTTAAGTTGTCTTCAATCTTTAAAACAATGCCTTCTTCAACCTCCAAAGGAGAGGCGCCAGGATAAGCAATAGATATGTTAATGATTTTAGACTCATTTAGAGGGAAGAAGGAAGACTTCATTTTTAATATCCCCAACACACCAAAAATGATGATGGCAAACATTACTATGTTAACCGCCACCGAGTATTTGATGAAATATTCTATCAGCTTCCTCATGAACTTATTGGCTTATAGTTGAAGAATTATTAGGCATGATTTTAACGGGCATGCCAGCATAAGCACCTGCTATAGGTCGGCTCACCATTTGAGTGCCATCGGCTAAGCCTTTGATTACTGCTGTTTTATCGGTGTAGTAAACAGGGTTGACTTTTTTGACCACCAACTTATTATCTTCAACAGCGAACACTTCCATTTCATTAATGAGCAGGTTTCTAGGAATTTCAATGGCGTCTTTTTCAGAAATAGCAGCAATTCTCGCTTCCATATACATGCCTTCAATGAGGTTATCGCCTTGCACTCCTATGTAAACTTTTACTGTTTGTGTGGCCTGATCTAACCTTCCATTCACTCTGCGCACAACGCCTTCCCATTCCTCTTCTCCAGCTAAATCTGTCAATGAAACTGGTTCGCCCACTTTTAGAATTTCTAAGTACTCTTGATTTACAGCTACCTCCAATTCAAAATCTGCAACTGAAACAAATTCGCCCAGTTTCTGTCCCGAGCGGATCAATGTACCTGGGTTCACTAATGATTCAGTGACTATACCGTCAAAAGGAGCACGGATTTGATATTTGCTGTAGCGCTCTTCTAAATTTTTGATGTTGTAGAATGTTGTTACAATCTGGCGACCATTGACAAAATACTTCTCCTTATCACTCTGAGGTTCTGGTAAAGGCTTAATATTTTCGTCAAGGCTGTAATTTTTTAGATAATTCTCCCATGTCACAAAAGCTTCAGGGTAATCGAACTTCAGATCTGGCATCATGCCTGTGATTAAGTCATACAAGCTGCTTCTCTGAGCCAGAAGGGTAGTGTAGAACTCACGGCTATTGATATCCATCAATAAATCACCCTGCTTGTAAGCCTGTCCAGCTTTAAATGGTCTTTTGGTTTCAGTGAATATTCCTTGAACTTCAGAGTAGAGCTCGATTTTTCTAGATGCCACCAAATTACCATTCGCATTCACTACTATAGGCACATCATTATTGATTACTGCTTGAGTAAAAACAGTCTTCACTGCTTGTGGTATAGACCTTACAGGGCGTTGGTTTGAATCGATTAGATTTTTCGCCATATAACCAGCTCCTGCTAGCAATACGATGCCTAATACTATTCCTATTACTTTTCTTAACATGCTTTTGCTTTTCCTTTTGGTTTAAGGTAGAAAGGCCTCGTTTTGTTTCCGAATGCCAAAATATTATATCAACGGTTACCTTCTAATCTGATGCGAAAAAAATACTTATTGGTTTAGTCTATATAATGGCGACTATTCAAGTGGTTGATATAAATGAAGAGAGGTCATTTTTATTTCGACCGTAAAAGTATATAGTTTCTAACAATATCCAGTTGAAATAATCAATTTGATTGCAGTGGTTTGGTAGTCGTAATTAGATCAAATTCTTTGAAATGAAAGACTTAATCAATTCGCTTCAGCAAGCCATTAGAACAGGCAACGCTCAGTTTGTAGCCCAGGTTATCTCAGACTATCCTCATATTATCAACAAGGCGGATGAACGCGGATTTACACCTCTTATCATGGCGGCTTATTTTAATCATGTAGGCATAGTAGAGCATTTAATAGCACAGGGTGCTGAATTAGATGATGTTGATGGCTCTGGTAATACGGCTTTAATGGGTGCAGTATTCAAGGGTTACTCAGAGGTTGTCGAATTACTATTGGAAAAAGGTGCATCGGTCCATGTTAAGAATTTCAACGGTGCCAATGTAATGACCTACGCTGCCTCATTTGGTAAACCAGATATTATTGAAATGTTGGTGGAAGCCAAAGCAGATGCCACTGTTAAAGACAATAAAGGTCTCACGCCTATGGATCATGCCAAAAAGCAAGGCAACACAGCATTTATTGACGCTTTAAGTGTCTAAGCATTCGCGACTAAGGTCTTAGGACCGTGATCTTGAATATTTTATCATCTTTCACCTCGTATATCACCACCAATTCAATAGCATCATCATTACCCATTCTTCCTGTAATTGTTTCATGGTCAATTACTTGATGACCCAATACAATGCGGTTAGTTAGGGTTGAATGTAGTTTTGGCGATTGATCGAATAAATCATTATAGATGGCCTTAACATCATCGAAGCCTTGGGCTAAGAGCCTACCATCAGAGAAGTTATAAAGCGCAACTTCATCGTCCATTGTACTCATAAAGCCTGTTATATCGCGGTTATTGTAGGCGTCTAGTTGTTTCTGAACCACCTGTTCTGGCGTCATAGTAGTTTGAAAAATAATGGTAAAACTAAGTAAGAGAAGTGTCATGGTTGAAAAGTACTCAATCGGATTTAAATCAACGATTTAATTCCTGAATTACTGACCGTGATTTTTGAAAACTAAGCCATTGAATTATAGAAAGAAGATTATTTCTTTTTTTCGCTTTTACCTAATGCAATGTCATAATCATCTGGAGTTCCTTTAATTGACAAACTCAGAAACCTTGTACGCTTACTATCATCTCGATATTGGATTTCATCTACCTGATCAGAATTGTCAATGTCTTTGTTTCCAAATAGTTTCTGCACTCCAGCCTTGGCACAGACCGTTACAGCCATTCGCATGATATCATCCATTTGCAAATCACAACTTTGCTTTCCAGAAACCTCGAAATATCCAAGGCTGGTATTGATGTTCATATTTGGGATATTTAGTTCTCCATTTTTTAGTGCTAAGGTGTTTTTTAGCGTATCGAACCTTACCATGTTAAGGTTTTTGTCTGTGAAATAATCACTCATTACATTAAAGGCTGTGAAATTATTAAGACTCCCATCTAAAACTTCAATGTCAATTTTAAGCTCAGAATCGGCTATTACGGGAATTAAATCTGGGTGCATATGTATGGCGCCAGTTACTTTTCCGCTAAGGGTTCCACTTAAGTTATCAGACACTAACTGATCTTGTCCGAAGTTATCAAACTTAAAAAGAAGCTTATCTAAAGCTATATTCTCGACTTCCATATTTGGACTGAAATAGATGGCTTTCGGATCAGAGCCATTGAAATAGCCATTCATTTTCATTGAACCACCCGCAGCTTTGAGGGACATAGTATCTACATAGATATAATGATCTGTTTGCATGCGACCTTTTAGTTTAAAATCATCAAGTAGGTACCGATGATAGTTCATTTGATCTATGTCGATTTCAAAATCCATATTGGCAAAAGGGAGTTCGAAGACATTGAATCCAGCTTCATGATCAACAGCTCCTGTGATAGAATCTTGTGAAGCAGGTGCATAAGAGAACAATTGGTCGAAGTCCAATTGTGGGCTGGTGAATTCAAAAAGATGAGTGCTATCTGCTTTTAGATAATAGGTGAGGTTCGAATTAAATTCAGAGTTACCCAGTTTGCCTCCAAAGTTGCGTACTGTAAGACGGCTGCTATCCAGCTTGAAGTTTCCTGCAAATCGTTCAAACTGAATACCATGTTTTTCTATTTCGGCCGCCACTTTATCGATTTCAAGCTCAGCAACCTTGAGCTTTCTATCGAATTTGAGCTGAGATGTACCATGAATTTTGAGATTCTTAAACTCTTCAGTTCTATAGTCTTCTGGTACATAATTTTCTCCACCGTAAGAAAATAGATCTTTTAATTCGAGTTTAGAAGAGGTGAGGTCGAATGCAATAGTAGTATTTCCCTTAGGTTCATCTTCAAACCAAAGATCGTAATGTGCTAAGGTTCCATTGAAATGAAAATCACTCTCATCTATCATTCCAGTAAAGTCAATAACTCTGAGGTCTGCGGAGTCAATCATTACATCTGCATTAAAATCGTGTAACTGATGAGGGTAGTTGGTGAATTCTGCTGTCAATTGATTGATAAAAAACTCGCCAATCGGCAAGTTGGGCGACTCCGTAAAGGCACGCGCTGTACTGTTAAATTTAAAACCTAAGGCCAGATTCTTGATCTGTTCATTATAGCCTACAGAATCGAGAGGACTCCTTGTCAACTCGCTGAAATTCAGAAGGGAAGACTTAATGTCCATGTTCACATCTACAGGAATGTTAGTGTGGTGAAGAATTGCTGGTAAGTCAGAAATATTTGCGGTAAAAGCTATATCCGAACTCCCTGTTTTTAGTTCAAACTGCTCAATTTTTGCCTCATGACCATCCATTGAGGCCAGAATATTTATATCTCTAAAAGGCAAATGAAAGTTGCTGCTTTTGAAGTTGAGATTCTCCACTTTTAACTGAGTGAAATAGCTTTCGTTCAATTTTTCAATTGTTTTTGAAGGGTCATTTAAATCCACTATGTCGTGGAAATTCATATCAAGAGCAACTTTACCACTGATGTCTTCCAAGTTTTGTAGGTTGAGGAAATCTGCGAGAAAGTCTAGGTTAAATTCGGAGCTTATTTGCATATCGATATCCGGAGACTCAAAGTTTTTCACCGAAACGGCCCCTTTAAATGTACCGGTCTCAGGTCTTGCCGTAAAGTCTTCAATTGACAGCGACATGGTAGAGGGAGCGTTTAATTCTCCGTTTGTAAAATGACCTTTGAAGTAAAGTTCATTAACGCCCTTGTCCACTTCAACATTCTCTATGAATGCTTCTGCACATCCAAAATCAATTTCTATATGGGGAGAAAAACCATAAGCAGCAGGCCCCTTAATAGAAGCATCGAAAAACACACTACCTCCATTTTCATATCTTTTGAGTAATGGACTGAATTCTTCCGGAACAAAGGCCAGAAACAAGTCGAAATTGGGCTTTTGACCGCTAAAGCTAAGATCGAGATTAAGGTCGTTTTTTACATTAATACTGCCTTCCATTAAAAATGAAGCTTTTTCTATCAAGAGCTCAGAAGGGCTGAGTTGAAGTAATTCTTCTTTAAGATTGTAATTGATTGCCGTACTAATTGACAAGTGTTTGTCATGAAGAAAGGAGGTGTCATCTTCAATAATTAGATTAAATAGCATTTTACTACTTAAAGAAGCCTCCACATTTTCAGGGGTAAGTTTTAAGTTGGATTCTAAATTTTCAATGAAGACTTCAACAAGCACTTTGTTTTCCTGATTGATTTTAATGAGGTCTATATTGATCAACTCAAAGGCCTTAAGGTTGAAGTTTACACTGGCTTCTTCGGCAGAAGGAGAGGATGAATCCTCTTTGCTTTTAGAAGTTAGCGCTTTGGTCATGTTCATTGTACCATCAGAATTCTGCACAAGATTTATAAAACCATTGCTGAGCTTTATCTTCTTAACCTCGTAATCTCCTTTAATAATAGACCATAAATCGAAACCGATATAAGCATCATTAATTTCCATAATAGCTTCACCCATTTCTTCTTTAGTTTCATGGATTGCTATATTTCGCAGATCAATGGATATGTAAGGAAAGTTTTTAAATGCCGAAATGCGGACCTCTTCTACTTGAAGGTTGCCCTCTATACCCTGATTGAACTGTTCTAGAGCATTTCCGACCAATTGGTCTTTCTTTTGGTAAGCAATACTCAAAACAGTAATTACTAAAAGTGCAAAGAGTAATAGGAGAACAGCCGAGGCTCTTTTTATTTTTCTCCAGTTGCGTGGTTTTGACATACTTCAGCAAATTAATCTTCATTTACGAAAATGCCAGTTTCCTTCTATTTGTTTTGTGAATTTAACCTGTGTCAAATTACTCTTTTACTCATTTATAAAAGAGAGTAGCGTCATTTTCTTAAGATGTTGTTTTTTGAAATTGTATGGTCATTAAGAGTAAATTTAGCCATCAATCAATACTTCTGTTCCTCAACGGTATTTTCTAAAATGGATAAAGCATATTGTAAAACCTTTATAATTTTGACCATTCTTCTCAGATAAAAGCACCATGAATCAAAACCAAATCAACTGCCCAAATTGTGGTACAGCCATAGATGTACAAGATATTCTTTCTCACCAATTGGAAGAGGAGATCAAGCAGAAATATCAGGCAGAGCTCAATATGGCTCAGCAGAAGTTCAAAGCTGAACAAGATAAGCTAGCACAAGAACAAGCGGCTTTTAAGGCTGCAAAAAGCAAGGAAAACGAGCTTTTTCAGGAACGTTTAGAGAAGCAATTGGCTGAACAAAAAAAGGTACTGGAAGATAAGCTAAAGGCAAAAATGCTTGAAGAAAATGCAGAGCAATTGGCATCTATGCAAAAGGAGCTCAATGAAAAGTCGGAGCAGGTAAAGGAGCTGAACAGATCTAAAGTGATGATAGAGCAGCTCAAGCGCGAGAAAGAAGAGGCTAAGGATATTGCAAAGCTAGAAGCACAGAAGATGTTGAACGAACTCATTGTACAAGAACGTGAGAAGATCAGCAAGTCGGAAGCTGAGAAGAATGAGTTGAGAATGAAAGAGCTAGAAAAGAAACTGGAAGATCAGAAAAAACTCACCGAAGAAATGCAGCGCAAGCAGGCGCAGGGTTCTATGCAGTTACAGGGCGAGGTGCAAGAACTGGCCATAGAAGAGTGGCTTTCCAGTCAGTTTCCTCTAGACAGTATAGAAGAAATAAAGAAAGGTGCTCGCGGTGCCGACTGTATTCAAATAGTGAATACACGAAGTTTGCAGAACTGTGGTAAGATTTACTATGAAAGCAAACGCACCAAAGACTTTCAAGCTGGCTGGATTGAGAAATTCAAGGCCGATATGCGTGATAAGGAAGCCGATTTGGGAGTCTTAGTCACCGAAGCCATGCCATCAGATATGGAACGAATGGGCTTAAGAGATGGTGTTTGGGTTTGCTCATTTGTCGAATTTAAAGGGCTAAGTGCAGTACTTCGTGAATCAGTGATTCAGTTGAGTAAGGCGGTGACCTCACAAGAAGGTAAAGGAGACAAAATGCATATGTTGTATGATTTCCTTACGAGCAATACTTTCCGAATGCAGGTAGAAGCCATTGTTGAGGGTTTCTCTCAAATGAAGAATGACCTTGAAAGCGAAAAACGCTCCATGCAGCGCATCTGGAAGCAGCGTGAAAAACAGATCGATAAAGTGGTTACCAATACCATCGACATGTACGGCTCCATTAAAGGCATTGCCGGTAATGCAGTTCAGAGTGTAAAAGCGTTGGAATTAGATCAGAACTTTTTAGAAGAGGGTGAGGAAGACTAAAGTAAAGCGCAATTTGATCACCAATCTCTGTACACCAAGTAACAATGCCCTAACATTACGTCAATTGCCCTATTGAGTCATACATGAATAGCGATTAGGTTTGTAAAGGTGAAACCAAACCCCGTCAAGCTATGAAAAAGCTGCTGCTGTTTTTAATTTTCATTGTTTCAAGTTCCATTGGAGCCTTTGCTCAAGTGAGCATACAGTCTCACCCAAGCTATGGCATATGATGATCAAGACAATTGGACAAAGGTTTACCGTAAAAGATATGGCCAAAATGGCGAGGTAATAGAAGAGTTATATGGCTTTAAAAAGACCAAGAAATGGTATAAAACCCCTACGGGTTCTGTAGAGCCAAATAGCGAATTTATTGCTTTAAAAAGTCGAGTTAATAAGAACTAGATGTACGGTTTGGTTTCTTGGTTGGTGGTATTAGCAGGGCTTTTAGTCCTGCTTTTACTTTTTTTTTGCCTAGAACAAGGCAAAAGAAGATTACTGTACATGGGGTAATTCCTGCTTTAACCACCACTTTGGCCATTTGGGGACTTTGCACGAGCTGGTTTTGGTTCTATTACTTCAACCTTTTCCTCAGCTTACCTGCACTTTTGGTGGCAAAAGGTTTGAATTCCTTTGCTACTTATAAAGAGCTAAACACTAAGCTAGTACGTGTTAATTCTATTATAATTCTGTCTGCCTTTGTCCTTGGACTATTGAGTTATTTCTGGCTCGGTATTTAAGCGTTTTACAATTCATTTCTGCTTTGGCAAAACCCCAAGTTTCAAAAATCATTTTCTTGCTTCTTCCTTCGTACTTACTAAATCGTACTTCTCATTTTACACAGTGCCCAATACCCAACTTACCAATGTCTAATCACCCAAAGTTTACGTCAATTGCCCTATTGATTGCCTTATTTGAGTACGCTAGTTTTATATCATTAAATCTAAACTAATGGTATTCTTATGAAACGACATTTATTATTCTTTATGCTCATTCTTATTATTGCTACTTCTGAGGTATTATGTCAAGAGGTTCAAGAGTATAAGACCAAAATTACAGGTCCCGCAAACTTAAATTATCGAAAAAGCCCTAAGCGGGTTGTGATTTCCGACTTTCAAGTGAATTATCAAACAGCTTTGAATCTAGAAGATGAGAAGAAGGGTGGTAAAATGTTCAGGGGTGGCCTGAAAGGTGATGCTAAAGCTTCTATAACACTTGTTATGGCTGGTTTAGATAAAGAAGGGCTACAAAAGCTCACAGATCAACTTTATGCAGATTATGTAAATGAGCTGCAAGCACAAGGTTATGAGATTGTCCCTATTGAAGAATTATGGAATCATAAAGTCTATCAAACTAAACGCGATAAAAGATGGGAATTAAAGTCGGGCAATGGGCCAGAGCCAAGCGAACGGTTTGGTGTTTTACTTACTAGGCCTTCAACCCATAAGTTTATAGTTTCTAAAAAAGAGTTTGATAAAACAAAGGCAGGTATCGCTATGCTAGCTGATTATGAAGCCAGTACAGAATTAAAAATAGGATCGCAGAAGAATGACTTCATCTTTAACAAGGTAGTTGTAATGGTAAACTCTTTTGCAGATGGGCAAGGGGCAGGATCAAAATTCATTAACGACTTAGGAGGAACTGCTCAGGTAAAAGCTGAAACAAACTTTAAAGTGAGTGAGTCTAGTGGCGTTAAATACAATAGTGGTGAAGTTAAGGCCTGGGGCGGTATTGAGGTTTCTGATGTTTTAGAGTACCAAAAATTTGATGTCTTTCAAAGGGCAGATATCGACAAGCCAGGAACTGAATATGGCAATCTAATGACAGTTTGGGAAGTGGAAAATAGAGAAAGTTCGGATTTTATCACTGTTAAATGTGAACCGAAAAAATTCATTAAAGGAGCTCAGTTGGGAGTTAATGCCTTTTTGAAAAGTGCTGTGAAGGAGTTGGTTGACAAGTCTAATTAGACTTAAGTAAATGAAAGTAGTAGTTGTCTTTTTAAGTCTCTTTGTCACTCTGGCTTTACAAGGTCAGAGTGACTCTTTTATCACTCAATGTGGTGATCTGAAAACCTTTTCGGTAGACCCTGATTATGGAAGAAAGTACGGCCTTCCAGAAATTAGCTTCGACTTGCAATACCCTTCATATATGGTGGTTGATCCTACTAAAACAGGACAACGCAATTATAATTACAACAGCTTTTTTACTATTGATAAGGATAGCGTTCGAACCGATAGGGTAGCCATTGGTAATTATGTAATGCAAGGTGATGCCAGTATTGATGAAGACATTCTAAATATGTCACTCATCAACCAGTTTGCCAATATGTATGAAGCTAACTTTGAATTATCTAACCAGTTTAAAGGCAAGAAAACCTTCGATGGTAAAGAGTTCTACATGTTTCAGGCCACGGGGAGAATCAATAGGCCTGAAGCAAAGTTTGATGGCATTTATCAAATTCAAGCTATGCTTATTAGACCAATACCAACCGCTGAAACCGGAGTTGTTTTCATCTTTCAATCGAATGAAAATTCGGGTATAACTTCATTAGATGATATTGGAAAGAAAGGATGCTCCTCTATTATCTGGCAGAGTTTAAATTTTAAGTGATTCAAACAATTCAAATTCTTCCCTATTTTTAGATGATGTCTTTAACTCAGAGTTTTCGTTCTTTACTGGCAGCTGTTGTACTGCTTTCTTTTGGTCTCTCGGTTTTTGCCCAGAATAAAGTTCAATTGGAGATTGATGCAATCAAAGACTCTTTAGCTGTAAAGACTGGGGTTGAAAGGGCAAGGCTTTTAGGTGAAATCGGATATAAGTATCGATTTATAAACAACGATAGCGCTTGGTATTATGCGCAGCTTGCTAATACGTTAGCCATTGAACTTCAGGATGAAAACCTTCAAAGTAGGACCCTGATGAATATTGGTATTCTTCAACTTGAAGGAGGTACCTTGGATGATGCCATATATTCCTTAAAGAGAGCTTTAAAACTAGTAGATCCAATAAAAAGCCCAGAGGTTAAAACCTATATTTTCCATAACCTGGGAGCTGTTTATGAGAAGAAAGGAATAATAGACTCGGCCATTCATTACTCTCTTAACGCTATTAATCTTTATAGAGTAGCTAAGGATTCACAAAATATTGCTGCCATGCATTTAAACATGAGTAATCAATACCGAGAGATAAAAGAATATGATTTGTCTGTAGAGGAGAACTTAAAGGCCATGGAAATCTACAAGGCTCTTGGTGATGTTTTTTTTCAGGCGGCCATTGAAAATAATTTGGCATTACTTAACAATGAGTTTGAAAAGTATGCTGTAGCATTAGTTCATGCTCAAAAATCTTTGGAGCTTTTTAATAAGATAGGTCAAAGACTGATGACTGGTTATAGCTACACGAATATTGGTTTAGCACAAAAAGGACTAGGAAACATAAATGAGGCTGATTTTGCACTAAATAAGGCCTTAGAGCTACAGCAAGAGAGAGGAGATAAATACGAGGTAATTCGTATAAAAATGCATCTAGCCGAAGTTTTAAATAAAAGAGGAGCATATAATAAAGCAGTAACCTTAGCCAATGAAGCTTTTGCAGGAGCTGTGGATAACAATGTTCTTCCTTTTCAGCAGAAAACAGCACTGACACTTTCTAAGATTTATGAAAACCAGGGTAATTACCAGAATGCTTTAGTGTACCTACAAAAGAGTACGGCTGCCCAGGATAGTCTCTTTTTTACCGATAAAGCCAAAGAGGTTTTAAAGCTTAAAGAACAATACGAAACCGAACAGAAGGAAAACGAAATTCTCCGCCAGCAAAACGAATTAATAGAGAGTGACTTGGCTTTGAAAAATAGAAATGTAATGCTTCTGGCAGGTGGAGGTTTAATTTCTCTTATGCTTCTCATTGGCTTTGCCGTGTTTAGAGATCAACGTTTAAAAGCAGCTGCAAAAGAACGCGAGGCTCAGTTAGAAAAAGCTATGTTGGAAGTCCAAGCTCAAGAGAGTTTAAAGGAACAACGCATTCGTATCGCCAGAGATTTACATGATAACATAGGCTCTCAGCTTACCTATATCACTTCAATTATAGAAAGTACTAAGAAAGGAATAGATCAGGGGGAGGCTTTCATAACGGGCAAACTTGTACAAATGGGGCAGTTTGCCGTTGTAACTATTTCAGAATTGCGCGACACTATTTGGGCCATGAATAAAGATGAAATCAGTCTGATTGATATTCAAGAGCGGTCAAAAGAGTTAGCTGCTATGGTACACGAAGCCACTGACGACAGAATTAGTGTAAGAATTGATAGTGAGCCGAGTGAAGTAATTTTCGATTCATTTTCTGGAATGAACCTTTTTAGAATAATTCAGGAATGTGTGAATAATGCAGTGAAGCACTCAGAAACTAATGAAATTGATGTTCATTTCAATGAATTGAAAGATAGAGTGCAAGTGCATGTTTCAGATACTGGCAAAGGCTTTAATGTTCAGGAAAGGTCTTTAGGCAATGGACTTAGAATTATGAAGACCCGAGCTGAAAAGTCTGGTATTAACTTCACCTTAGAAAGTATAGTAGGAGAGGGAACTACTATTAAATTAGAATTGGCAAAGCCATAAAAAGAGCGCATGAAGATAAAGACTGCTATAGTAGATGATAATAGTTTTTTGGCGAAGGCCATCAATGAAAAACTATCAGATTTCGAAGATATTGATATCAAATACACGGTGTATAATGGCAGTGAATTTCTGGCTAAGCTAGAAAAAAATCATAACCTCGACTTGGTCTTAATGGATATTGAAATGCCAGTTTTAGACGGTATTGAAACAGTGAATATTATTAAGCAGAAATACCCTCACATTAAAGTGATTATGCTTACTGTTTTCGATAATGATGAAAATATTTTCAATGCCATTAGAGTTGGTGCAGATGGCTATTTGTTGAAAGAAGTTTCTGCAGAAAAGCTCTACCGTTCAATTATTGAAACTATGGAAGGCGGTGCAGCAATGAGCCCCTCAATAGCCGTTAAAACCATGAAGTTACTGCGCTTCCCAGAGAAGCAAGAACTTTTAACCATTGAAGAAGATGTCATTGAATTGAGTAACCGTGAACATGAAGTATTAGAACAATTAGCGGAGGGTTTGAGCCACACGGTTATTGCAAAGAACCTTTTTCTTTCTCCTAGTACGGTGAGAAAACATATCGAAAACATCTACAGAAAACTTCAAGTTCACAATAAGCTTGAAGCTGTTCAGAAGGCCAGAAGACAAAGCTTGATTTAGCTTTAACATGTTTGTTTTCTTTACTGCCTGAAATACAGCTTGTTTACATTTCTAAAGCCAGCATTGTCGCCATACCAATCTTTGTAAATTGTTCCCTGACTTATTCCCCAATCGATAAACCTATTATAGCCTTGGTCGATTCGTGATTTTTCAATAGGGTATCTGAACTCATGAATAATATGGATAGCCCATGGCAGGTTGTTCGCATCTTGATAGGTTTTACCCGTACCTAGATTAGTGTCATCGCTTTCAGTTCCGAAAAGGCTTTGATCTGCCAAAGATGTTGGCATTTTTCCGGCCAAATGTAATTCAATACTACGGTCTGAACTTGAGAAAATAAACGGATTGAAAGGTGCTTCTCCGATCAGGTTAGGATCGATAGGTGAGACAAATTCAATAACTACTTCAATCTCAAAGGGGGCTACAGAACTTTCGTTTGGATCGGTATTAATGAACTTTGCTCCAGCAGCAGGGCGCATGTGGTTGAAACTATCGTTGAAAACTATGATGACTGCCTTGCTTTGGTTTGCTTCTAATCCCTTTGCATTCAGCGTAGTATTTTGACCCATGGTGTTATGTCCAGTAACAGAAGCAATCAAGCTAGGGTCAACATTCAATTCAATGCCAAAACCGCTGTGCAATCCAGCTCCAACTGCTCTCAGCGTGAAATTCATCTTAAGTCTCACCAAAAGGTTTTTACTGTTTTGAACATTTACATACCTATAGCCAATAACCATATCATTGAAGTCATAATCTCCTTTAAGTGGCCATAAATCTTCAAAGGCGAAAGTGCCCATCCCCAATTGTGAAGGTGTAAAAACATCTGCGGCTGCTTCCGGGTCATTCGGGTAATCATCGAGCTCATCAATAATACCGTCATTATCGGAATCTTGCTGATTTAATGTACTTGCTTCACACTTCCATGCCGTTAGGTCATTGATTTTTTTGTCGAATGTTTTTACAATGACATAAGCTCCATCTTCTTTACTAATTTCAATTAGGTTGGAGTTGGCATCGTTTGTTCCAACAAAGATTCTGTCCTGCCTATCAATAGCCATTGAAGTCAGTTGAAAAGGAAAGTTTTCAGCACTGATTCTTACAATTTGTGCCTTCTTACTTTGATCATCTATAGAAGTGAATTTGTATAGACCAGAGAAGCAAGCCAAGTATAATTCGCCATTAGAATCGAAGGCTAAATCGCCACCACTGCTGCTGTTGATAAAACCTTCAATGCTGTATTGCGATACTAACTGATTTGTTTCAGCATTTACTTTGTACATGGTAGCATTATTACTCATGTAGAAAAATCCTTCATAATATTCTAAGCGTGGGTAACCACCTTTGAATGGGTTAGAGCTATGCTTTATCGTGAAAGTTTTCGTGCCAATGTCGTATGCATAAAGCGTATTATTCACATTGTAATAGAGAATGTTGTTTGCCTGATCCAAAGCGCAAGCAATAGAGCCGCCTCCTTCTAATTGGCTCAAATCAATGGAGTTATAGGAAGAATTAGAAACGTCTATGGTAAAAAAGTCTTTGTCATTGTTAACAGCATATAGGTGATCTACACAACCCTCATTGGCAACCGCAGCAGACTGTTTCTGATAAATGGTAAGATTTGCTTGGTTCCCTTTGATGTCTATTATAAAGGTTTGTGAGACAGTGTTGTCCGTCTTCACCACTTGCAGTTCTGTTTGTGAGGAAGGAAGGGTAAGTTTTACTGAAAGTCCATTTCCCTGTTTAAAATAAGCTCCCAATGATTTTACTTCGCTATTGTTGAAGTAGTAAAGATCATACCTGGCCGAACCGCGGCTATAATCTAAAATATTGAGTTCGACCTGATTTGCAGTTTCAAAGTCGAAAGATTGAAAGGAGTGGTCTAAAAGGGAAACCTCATTATTTATTTCATCAATAACAGGTGGTTTTTCAATACAAGAAAAGACCGATAGGGTGATTACAAGGACAAAATACCTCTTCATGGACTCAAGATTTCCTCAAATCTCGCGAGACAGCTAATGGAATATATCAGTTTTCGATAATTGGCACCGATGCTTCGATAACAAGTAAGATCTGTCGATAAGTGGTTTGGATATAAGCTAAGAATAAGTTTGAAACTACCTTGTCAAATCGACTTTAGTGAGGAAAGCCTCTGAAAACCAAGTGAATAGATTTGAACATCATGCAATTAAATCATCAGGGTCTTGATCAAAAGGGCCAACTCCAGGCGGGTTGAAAAGGCCCCATCTGTCTATGATGTAATCCCATTGATCAAAGCTTGCTACCCAATCGATAAAGAGCAGTCGGTATTCCTCTATTAAATTTCTCACCATTTGGAAGTAGTGAACTTCTTTAAAACCAAACATTTCGAGGCTGTGGTTTTGAACCATTAGGTCTCTGGCGGCTTTTCTTATAATTGCTGCTGCTTCCATTTTAAGGTCATAAAGGCCTGCTCCGTTAGCTCCGGCTACTTTTACAGAAAGGATGGCAGCATCTTCCAGCATGATAGATTTAGTGAATGCTAATTCTTGATTATCTTCTGGAATTAAGTCGGCTATTTGTTGAACTAAATCATAAATCTCTATACCCTTTTTGTAAATAGGAAGAGATCTAGGGTCTATAAAATCGGCATCTTCATCTTCGAACATCTTCTTTCAATTTTTAAGTTAAGTGCTGAATTATTGTTTCTTAGGATTCAAAGGTCACTAATGGTTGCATTTTGTAGCTTCAATAAATTCCAACTAATCTTTTCCTAAATATAGCGGACGCAATAAAGGAATTAGGTTTTGTGTGACATAGTGAGGCATTCTTCAAACGCTTAGATCGAAATTTTGGAGGAGGGAGAGGTCCTTAATTGCATTAGCGCAAAATCTAAATTTACTTAGAAAGAAGTCTTGAATTGACGATCAAGTAGGTTTATTCATACTTAAGGGCCTTGATTGGGTTTTGTCTAGCTGTATTTAATGAATAGAAGCTTACAGTAAGAAAGGCGATGATCAATGTAGCAAAAAGTGTAAAACTTGCTGCCAAAATAATCATTGCTTGGAGTGGCATTCTATAGGCAAATGCATTCAACCAGTTTTCCACAAATAAGTAGGCAAGAGGCGTTGCAATCACAAAGCCGAGAATGACCAATTTCATTATGTCTTGAAACATTAAAAAGACAAGTTGAGGAACGGTAGCTCCAAGTACTTTTCTTACACCAATCTCTTTAATTCTTATTGAGCTTGTGTAAGAAGAAAGACCTAAAAGACCTAGACATGATATTATGATACAAATCAAGGAAAGATAACCCAATAGCCTACTTTGACTTTGATCTGCACGATAGAGTCTTTCTGCCTTTTGATCTAATAATTGATATTCAAATGGGTGATTCGGATCTAACTCTGAAAATTTTGCCTCTAAAAAGCTCAAAGATTCCTTGAGTTTTCCGCCTCTTGTGTTAATGATAAAAGCAGGAAGTGCTGCACGATTGGTCTTTGGGATTTGATAACGGGAAATTGTTAAAGGTTCAATTTTTTGATGAAGGGAATGTGCATTAAAATCTTTGACTACACCAATCACACGCGTTGGAGTTTGAACCCCCATGAGTGAGACTACTTTACCTAAAGGATCTGTCCAGCCGAGTTTGTTTACAACTGTTTGGTTTACAATGATGCCATTCTTAAGATCAGTAGGCATATCTTCATTAAAGTCTCGGCCAATAATAATTTCCATACCCATGGCATCTATAAAGCCTTCGCCTACAGTGAGCATGTTGTAGGTGTCTTGAGTTAAAGTAGAATCTTCTTGTTCTATGCTGAGTACTCTTCTGCCAGCTCCTAACAAGTTATTGCCAACATTTCCCTGACTGCTGATTCCAAAAGCAGAAGTAACTCCCACGATATTTGGATTTTGAAGTAACTCAGACTTGGTTAAGTCCATCCTGTTTCGGTTGGTTGTGTCTTGGGTTTGGATGATGATCACATTGTCTTTGTTAAACCCTAAATCCTTACTCCTCATGAAATCAATTTGATTGACCATTAACAAAGTGGAAATCACAACCCCAATAGAAATGAAAAACTGAAAACCAACGAGCAGCTTCCTCAAGAACAGACTCTTAGGTCCCGTTTTTAGACTGCCTTTCATTGCTGTTAAAATAGAAATGGAGGAAAGGTAAAAGGCTGGGTATGTACCCGACAAAAAGCCGATTACTAAGATTATGCCAAGCGAACCAAAAAGTAGCAACGGATTGTTGGCAAAATCGAGGTTTAAATCTTTACCAATAAGGTTATTCAAGGAATTTCCACTGAACATGATTTTGACTATCACAAT
This sequence comes from uncultured Roseivirgaceae bacterium, assembly GCA_964350505.1. Lineage (GTDB taxonomy): Bacteria > Bacteroidota > Bacteroidia > Cytophagales > Cyclobacteriaceae > Roseivirga. The sequence continues at coordinate 28,013 of CAYGKL010000029.1, forward strand.
GGCCAATATGAATGAGAGCGCTGCAATAATTAGTGATTCAGACAAAAACTGAATTCTTAACTTAGACTGAGTAGAGCCTAATACTTTTCTAACTCCGATTTCTTTTGATCTATTGGTTGCTCTTGCAGTGGCCAAGTTCATATAATTGATACTAGCGAGCAGAAGAATTAGTATGCCAATGATGGCAAAGGATTCGGTGTATGTTTTATTTCCAGTTGGTAAATCATATAATGCATCAGAGTTGAAGTGAACATCTGCCAGAGGAACGAATTTTGGTTTAAAGTCAGAGTCCTCCAACTTTAATTGTATGGCTAAAGGGGCCATATACTTTTCAAAAAACACAGGAAACTTGTCGTTAAGAATGTTAATGTCAAAATTTTCAGGAACTAGGATGTAGGAATACAATTGGACATTCCAAAGTCTGCGAGCTTTTTGACTTGCGTTCAAAACCGGCTGACCGCTCATTGAAACAAGGCCTTCAAATGTGAGATGAAGATTGTCAGGTAAATCTTCTATAATGCCAGTAACGCTATAATTATTGTTATCTGTTTTTAGTGTTTGGCCCATGGGTTCGGCATCACCAAAGATCCTTTTAGCCGCAGCTTTTGTCAGCACAATGCTATTGGGTTCTTTTAAAGCTGTATTTGGATTGCCAGTAATGAATTCGTGTGTGAACAGCTGAAATACAGATGAGTCAGCGAAATAGAGGTTATCTTGATAAATCTGTTTGTCTCCAAATCTAAAAAGTTGTCTTTCTAAAACTCTAAACCTTGCAAAAGAAAGAATTTCGGGAAATTCTTCTTGCATCATTTCGGCTAAGGTTTGCGGTGTTAAAGCATATAAATCATTTTTACCTTTCAGTCTGAATTGCGACTCGATACGGTAAATCTGTTCGTGTTTTTTATGGTGTTTATCGTAGGAGAAATCACTTTGTACATAGAGCAGTATAATTATGGCTACCGAAAGCCCGATGGCCAAGCCAAATATATTGAGCAGAGCATAAAACTTGTTCTTAATCAAAACACGAAATGCGTGCAATATGTAGGTCATGAGCTATTTGAGATTTTCTTGGCGTACCGCTCTGGTTTAATAAAACGTCCAGTTGATAAATATAGCCAATAAAACAAAGGTGGAAAATTCACCGAGATAGTGTAAGGCCATGCGGATGTCCATGGCCGCAAAGTCGTTGGTGACTTGGCCATCAATGCCTTCGAAGAGGTTGATCAGTTCAACACAAGCTCAATCAAATATTTAATGTAAGATTTCCCTATAGAGCTTTTGGCTTGTAATGTATCAAATATGATACAAAAAGTATTACATTTGTGTCATTAATGAAACATTATGGCAAATAGTAGCCCTGTATTACTTCCAAAGCTTGCACGTATTTTGGCAGATTTTGGTGAGCAAATAAAACTGGCTAGACTTAGACGGAAGCTTAGTGCTGAGCAGGTAGCTGAAAGAGCAGCAATTGGCAGAACTACCTTGGTACGCATAGAAAAAGGAGATGCCGGTGTAAGTATCGGTAATGTGTTGAATGTGCTAAGAGTTTTGGGACTTGAGAAGGATTTTCTGCTCTTGGCAAAAGACGATGAGCTAGGAAGAAAAATACAGGATGCTGATTTGGAAACCAAAAGCAGAGCACCTAAGAAATAGCCATGTCAAGCAATTCTAAGCATAGAGAAATTTTGGTTTATGCCAATTGGGAGACCTTAGAGACACCAATAATAGTAGGTGTGTTGAGTTCTGATAGGGTTAGGGGTAATGAAGTGTTTTCCTTCAGATATCATCAAAACTGGTTGAATAATCAATACGCTCAAGTGATTGATCCTGACCTTCAGCTTTTTGCAGGACGTCAGTACCTGGCAGAGGGCGGTAAAACCAATTTTGGGATATTTACTGATTCTTCACCTGATCGTTGGGGTCGCGTATTGATGAGAAGAAGAGAAGCTGCTTTAGCCAGACAAGAAGAAAGACCAACTCAAACGCTTTTCGAAACTGATTACCTCTTAGGGGTTTATGATGAACACAGGATGGGAGCATTGCGATTTAAGCTGACGGAGGAAGGGCCATTTTTAAGTAATGACAGAAATCTGGCTTCACCGCCATGGACATCCATTCGCCAATTAGAGGAGATCAGCTTGAAGCTGGAAGAGGATGATGTGGTGGATGATCCCGAATACCTGAATTGGCTGAATATGCTTATCGCACCGGGTTCATCTTTGGGGGGTGCTAGGCCAAAGGCCAGTGTGGTAGATCCTAATGGTCATTTATGGATTGCTAAATTCCCCAGCAAGCATGATGACGGAAATACTGGAGCCTGGGAGTGGGTAACCTATCAATTGGCCATTGCTTCTGGAATCAATATGGCAGAAGCTAAGGCCAGAACCTTTTCATCGCAACATCATACCTTCTTAGCAAAGAGATTTGACCGAACCATCGAGGGTAGAAGAATACATTTTGCATCGGCCATGACTATGTTGGGATATGCTGACGGTAACGATTACCAGGATGGTGTGAGTTATCTTGAATTGGCTGAATTCATTGCAACTCATGGCGCCAATGTGAGGAGCGATTTAGAAGAATTGTGGAGGAGAATTGTCTTCAGTATGTGTGTTTGCAACACCGATGATCATTTGAGGAATCATGGTTTTATTTTGACGAAAAGAGGTTGGGAGCTGTCACCGGCTTATGATATTAATCCGGTTGAGACGGGTACAGGTTTGAAACTCAATGTTTCAGAAGATGAAAATGCCATTGATCTTGAACTGGCTCTGGAAGTAGCCCCTTATTTTAGGTTGAAGAAAATGGAGGCCGAAAACATCATTAATCATATTAAAAAAGTGGTTGTCAATTGGCGAACATTGGCGGAAGAAATAGGTATTTCAAGAAACGAAATTGAATTAAAAGCTAATGCTTTCAGGTTGGCCAATGAATAATCATCGCACCATTAAATTTACAACAACTAAAGTCG
>CAYGKL010000030.1:0-30405 GCA_964350505.1 uncultured Roseivirgaceae bacterium
ACACTCTTTACTAGTTTTTCATCTTTGCGAATGAAACGGTTGGCAATAATGTTAAGAAACATGGCACCTGCAGGAAGGAAGAACCCGAAGGAGATATTCCCTTGACCTTCTATTAGTCCTTCATATTGATAAATCTTGTAGTAGCTCAGGCCTAAAGTGGCGGCCATAATAAGTGCGTTTAGTGCACCAAGTTTCATTTGGTTGAGTCTGTTCTTGAATTGTAGAATAGAGAAAATGGCGATCATGGCTGCAATAATGGAAAGTGCACCCAAGTACCAAGTACCATCTTCACGGATGATGGTGTCATCTGAAAAATCATTTAAAGTGCCAGCTGTTTCAACCACTTTCATTTTTAGAGTAGTTAAAGTTGCCACTGTCATATCGTCTGCACTTTTTTCACCCCAAATGTAATAGGCGTTCGTCATTCCCATTAAAATGGCCACACCGAGCAAGAATATAGTTTGTATACGCTGGATCATGATTTTCTAATTTGGCTGCAAATATATAGGCTTTAGGTTAAAGGAAGTAAGAAGTATGAGGTAATAGACGTAAGAAATGAGAATTGGTAAAAAGAAGTTCTTAATTTAAACGAAAACACACATTATGGCAATAGTCGGATCAATTTCGTTATTTCGCATCCTATTGAAAAGATATTGATGTATTGACTAAGCCTATTACTTACATCTTATTTCTTACCTCATTAAGAATCTATGGAATCAGCATATATAGTAGACATCGTAAGAACCCCAGTGGGTAAGTTCGGAGGCACTTTGGCCAGTGTTCGTCCAGATGATTTAGCCGCGCATGTTATCAAGGCATTGATAGAAAGAAATCCATCTTTCGATCCCGCTCTATTAGAAGATGTCATCTTCGGAGCAGCTAACCAGGCAGGTGAAGACAATAGGAATGTAGCTAGAATGGCGTCCCTATTGGCCGGCCTTCCACTAGAGGTTGGAGGAGTGACAGTCAACAGGCTCTGTGCTTCGGGTCTTCAGTCCATTATGGATGTGAGCAGAGGTTTAATGTTGGGTGAAGGGCAGGCTTATATTGCCGGTGGAGTTGAGAGCATGACCAGAGCGCCTTTTGTGATGGCCAAAGCAGAATCTGCTTACAGCAGAACTCCAGAGATTTATGATACTTCTATTGGGTGGCGATTCATCAATCCGAAATTGTCTGAAATGCATTACCCATATGCTATGGGTGAAACGGCAGAGAATGTTGCCGAACGATGGGGAGTGAGTAGAGAGGCGCAAGATGAATTTGCCCATGGGTCACAAATGAAATATCAAGCGGCACATGAAGCTGGCAAATTCAACAATGAAATTGTAGGGGTGGAAATTCCTCAGCGCAAAGCCGATCCGATCATTTTCGCAAAAGATGAACATCCTCGCTTATCTTCCGTGGAGAAATTGGCTTCCCTCCAACCTGCCTTCAAAAAAGGAGGTAGCGTTACTGCTGGCAATGCTTCAGGTATCAATGATGGTTCAGCTGCGGCTTTGATTGTCAATGAAGCCACTTTGAAGCAATTCAACCTTAAACCAATGGCGAGAATCCTGTCAATGGCCATTGCTGGTGTTTCACCTGAGGTTATGGGTATTGGTCCAATTCCGGCTACTCAGAAAGCACTGAAGAGAGCAGGCCTGAAGATTGAAGATATAGACTTGGCAGAAGTCAATGAAGCCTTCGCTGCTCAATCTATTCCTTGCGTAAAAGAACTTGGTCTCAATCCAGATATTGTGAATGTCAATGGAGGCTCAATTGCCATTGGTCATCCACTAGGAGCGAGTGGGACAAGAATATCAACTACGCTTATCCATGAAATGCAAAAGCGCTCCAATGTTAAATACGGTTTAGCGACTATGTGTATCGGTGTTGGTCAAGGAGCCGCAATCATCTACGAAAAATGTTAAGTCTCCATACTCAATACTAAAATCTCAAAACTCAGCTTGCGCTACTTTATAGACATTTCCTACAAAGGCAAAAACTACCATGGCTGGCAGAGGCAAGCTAATGCCCATACCGTTCAGCAGGAGATCGAGGAGTCGCTTTCAAGAATTCTGGGAGAGAAAATTGAAATAATGGGCAGTGGCAGAACAGATGCTGGAGTTCATGCCAAGAAACAGATTGCTCATTTCGATACGCTTGCAGATCTTGAGGGAGATCAAATTCAATATAAACTCAATGGAATTTTACCTCCTGACATTTCCATTAATAGCTGTTTAGAGGTGATTGATGAGGCGCATACTAGGTTCGATGCCAAGGAAAGAGGCTATCATTATTTCATCCATCAAAAAAAGAATCCTTTTCTGGAAGGCTTAAGTTACTTTTACAGTCATAAGGTCGATTTGCAACTTATGAATCAGGCTGCTTCTAAACTTTTAGGACAGCAAGATTTTGAGAGTTTCAGTCGGGTGAAAACAGAAGTGAATAACTTCAATTGTGAAATATTTACAGCGAATTGGGCTGTGGAGAACGATCAGTTAGTTTTCAACGTTAGGGCCAACAGGTTTCTGCGAGGAATGGTGAGAGCCTTGGTTGGAACCTTGCTGGAAGTAGGAAAAAACAAACTAACAGTCGATGAATTTGTTAGTATCATTGTCGCTAAAGACAGAACAAAAGCCGGAAGAGCTGTACCTCCTCATGGATTATATCTTACAGAGGTGAACTATCCGGAAACTATCTACAAATAAGCATTGGAACAGGAAAAGGCTAAAGTTAAAGGAGGTAATGTTGTAGACTTTAAAGTGTTGAAGCGTCTGTTTCAATATGCGAAGCCTTACATCAAACAGTTTTATCTGCTGGTGTTTCTCACTATTTTTTTAGCGATTCTCACTCCAATTAGGCCAATGCTGGTTCAAAAAGCCATTGATGACTATGTGCCTAATGGCGATTATGATGGCCTTGTTTTAATGATCACAATACTCATTGCACACCTGATCATTTTAGCGGTGGTGCAATACTCTCACACTTATTTATCAGGGTGGGTTGGCCAAACCGTTATTAAAGACATTAGGGTGAAACTCTACAATCACCTGATCAGGTTGAAGCTTAAATTTTTCGACAAGACACCTATTGGAAGGTTAGTGACCCGAAGTGTTTCGGACATTGAAACGCTCTCTAATGTTTTTAGTGAAGGTATTGCCGCACTCATTGGCGACCTACTGCAGCTTGTGTTTCTTATGGGCTTCATGCTCTATCTCGATTGGAGACTGACCCTAGTGAGCCTTTCAACGCTGCCACTTCTTATTTTCAGTACTTATGTGTTTAAGGAGAAAATTAAAGTAACGTTCAATGATGTTAGGAATGCCGTTTCCAACCTTAACTCTTATGTGCAAGAGCATGTAACAGGAATGAATATTGTTCAAATTTTTAATGCTGAAGAGCGTGAAATGAACAAGTTCAAGGATATTAATGCTGAACACAGAAAAGCACACATTAGGTCAGTACTCTATTATTCCATCTATTTTCCTGTAGCAGAAATTATTCAAGCCATTGCTATAGGCATGGCTGTTTGGTACGGAGCGCGTGAAATTTTAGTGAGTACAAGTACTGGCCCTGGAGTGATCATCGCATTTATCATGTACATCCAAATGTTCTTCCGTCCTATAAGAATGATTGCCGATCGGTTCAATACGCTTCAGATGGGTATTGTAAGTTCAAATAGGATTTTCGACCTACTAGACAACGAAGAGCATATTACAGATGAAGGAGAATATGCGCCTAAAGAGATAAGAGGAGAGGTTTCCTTCAGGAATGTTTGGTTTGCCTATAACGATGAGGATTATGTACTGAAAGATATTTCCTTCGAAGTGAAAGAAGGAGAGACCATAGCACTTGTGGGCGCCACGGGTGCTGGTAAATCTTCAGTGATCAACCTCCTTTCTAGGTTCTATGAAATTAATAAGGGTGAAATATTTGTGGATGGTATCAACCTGAATGAATTTGATCTTGGTGCCCTTCGTCAACATATCGGTGTAGTACAACAAGATGTGTTCCTCTTCTCAGATACCATCAGACAGAACATCACATTGGGCAATCCAGATATTTCAGATGATAAAATTGCCGAGGCTGCTGGAATGGTTGGCGTTAAGAAGATTATTGAGAGATTGCCTGGAGGCTATGACTATAATGTAATGGAAAGAGGTTCAACGCTTTCTGTTGGCCAAAGACAACTGATCTCCTTTGTAAGGGCGATGGTTTATGATCCGAAAATTATTGTTCTGGATGAAGCTACGTCTTCTGTTGATACCGAAACAGAAGAGATGATTCAAAGAGCCATTGAGGTACTAATGAAAGGTAGAACAGCCATTGTCATAGCACATAGGCTTTCAACGATACAAGGAGCAGATAAGATCATTGTGCTAGACAAAGGAGAAATTAAAGAAGTAGGAACTCATCAGGAATTACTTGAAAAGGAAGGTTTCTATGCTAAGCTTTACAATATGCAATACAAAGAAGTAGCAGCTATATGAGCAAAAAAGGATTATTAATTTCGGGCATAGTAGCCTTCGTTCTGATTATTGGTACCTATTTTTATTTAGGGGGGCTCAATTCAGTTGAATACACAGTAGAAAGTGTTTCTGATTATAACCTTGTCGGTGTTCACTACCAAGGTAAAGGAGATAGTACTGTCATTGAAGATGTTTTTTTTGAGGCCAAAGCCTTTTTGGAAGACGGTAGCCTAAAAGGGACATTAACTATTGTGCATTACAACGATTCCACTTTAGCAGAAGAAGAGTTGAAAATGTTTATTGGGGTAAAACTGGAGTCAGGTACTACCAACTTCCCAGACAGTTATGAGAGGTTGACTATTCCAGCCTCTAAAGCTATAAGGGCAGCTATAGAAGCACATAATGTTGTAATGCCTAGCCCTGTATCTATTGAAGCCAAAATGAGGGAAACAGCAGAATTGGCCAATCTACAACTTCAGGATTTTACCATTGAACAATACATATCAGCGAATCTTCTGTTGATTGATATGCCTGTTAAGTAGGACAGTTATCAGTTAAACAGAATTCAGGGATTGGTCAATTATTTCAATAATTTTTCCTGCGCCAATTGATCTCTGCCCTTCTTAGAATTCAAGGTCCATTCCGATATGCAGTTTGCCAGCGAAATTAGGAGAACTCAATATTATTTATCAGGCCTCCTGATCAACCGTTTTCTGAATATTAATCTACCGATTCCTCTTGTGTAAGTTGTTTTTCGTATAGCTCTTTGTAAACTCCACCTTTGGCTAAAAGAGATTCGTTGGTGCCTTGCTCAATGATTTTTCCATCATCGAGTACTATGATCTTATCAGCAAGTTTTGCGGAAGAAACCCTATGAGAAATAATCACCGTGGTTCTGCCCTTCATAATTTTTGAAAGGCTATTGAGAATGGTGTTCTCAGTATTAGTGTCTACTGCTGAAAGTGAGTCATCTAAGATTAGTATTTTGGGATTCCTCACAATGGCGCGAGCAATAGAAGCTCTTTGCTTTTGCCCACCTGATAGGGTGATGCCTCTTTCTCCCAACATGGTTTGTAGACCTTTCGGAAAGTCAGTGATGTTATCATAAAGGTCTGCATCTTTCGCGGCCTGTTCAACTTGGCCGAGGCTTATGTCATTACTGCCAAAGGCAATATTGTTTTGTATGGTATCGGAGAAGAGGAATACATCTTGGGGAACATAACCCATTTGTCCTCTTAGGGTTGAGATATTGTAAGCCTTAATGTCTTTGTCATCTACATTTAGAGTACCCGAACTGGTATCGTAAAGCCTCATCATTAGGTTAGCAATGGTGCTTTTACCTGAACCGGTTGTTCCAATGATAGCTATAGATTGCCCCGCTTTTACATCGAATGAAATATTGTCTAAGGCTTGAATGCCCGAATCTGGGTAAACGAAGCTTACATTTTTAAAACTTACATCGCCTTTAATGTCCCGCTGAAGGTCTTCAGTACTTTGAATATCATTCTTCTCATTCAAGAATTGGTTGATCCTCTTTTGAGAAGCGGCAGCTCTTTGGTTAATACTGGTGATCCATCCCAAGGCTGTCACTGGCCAGGTAAGCATGTTCACGTAAATCACGAACTCAGCAATATTTCCGTAAGTAATCTCGCCCTGAATCACCTGACTTCCGCCCACATAAATGGTAAGTAACACACTCAAACCTATGAGGGCCATAATTAATGGGAAGAAAAGGGCGTTCACGAAAGTCAGTCGCAGCGATCGGTATTTATACTTTTCACTTTCATTGGCGAATTTATCGGCAGAATCTTTTTCTCTAACAAAGGCTTTCAGTACCCTGATGCCAGAGAAGGCTTCTTGCACTGAAGTTGAAAGGTCAGAAAGGCTTTCTTGAATTTTTTCAGACCGCTTGTTAATTACATTGTTCACGAAGTAAATACTTAGCGATAAAAGAGGTAGGGGCAGAAGGGCATAAAAGGTGAGTTCAACATTTACCTTGAGCATTTCATAGATAACCATCGGGAAGAGCACCAGCAGGTTAATGCCATACATAATGCCTGGCCCTAAATACATTCTCACTTGGCTTACATCTTCAGAGATTCTGTTCATTAAATCTCCCGTGTTGTTTTTTCTGTAGAAGCTCAGTGGAAGTTTTTGGTATTGCTCGAAAATTTCGTTTTTCAGATCAAACTCCACTTTTCTAGACATTACAATGAGTGTCTGTCTCACTAAAAAGAGGAAGAAACCTCGTAGAAAGGCCATCAGGATCATTATGGCGCCAAGAATAAGAACGCCAACTTCTAGCTTGTCAAACACCGACTCGCTGAGTCCGCTTCCTTCAAAAAGCCTGTATACCTTAAAGCTGTCTGTTACATAGTCGATGGCATAACGCACAACTTTGGCTGGCCAAACGCCAAAATAGTTCGAGATCACTATAAAAATGAACCCTAGAATGAGTAGCGATTTATACTTGAGGAGGTACTTATTAAGGTGCTTAAGTTCTTTCACGTTTATCTAAACAGGAGTGCTTTGCTAAAGGTTACCGCCAGCGTCAATATCGTTAGAAGATGTCGATCTTTTGGTTACTTTTGCGGTCTGTGATCCAATTTAATAGTTGGAGTCGCGGCAAATATAAAGTAAACTATATTATGAACGTAATGGAAGAAGTTAAGACCGAGGATAAAATCCGAAGCGTCTCAATTTTTGAAGAGGTTGCGGGCATGGGCCACGAGCAAGTGGTCTTCTGCAACGATGAAGCCACTGGATTAAAAGCGATCATAGGGATTCATAACACAGTTTTAGGACCTGCTTTGGGAGGAACAAGGTTCTGGAATTATGCTACTGAAGAAGAGGCTGTGATTGATGTGCTCAGGTTGTCTCGTGGAATGACATACAAAGCAGCCGTTTCAGGCTTAAACCTTGGAGGAGGAAAAGCTGTAATCATCGGTGACTATCAAAAATTGAAGAATGAAGCCTTCTTAAGAAGGTTTGGAAAATTTGTGAATGGCCTAGCAGGAAGATACATTACTGCAGAGGACATGAACATGAAAACCAGTGACATGGAATACATTGGTATGGAAACCAAACATGTAACCGGTTTGCCAGTAGAAATGGGAGGTAGTGGAGACCCATCACCAGTAACTGCTTATGGCGTTTATATGGGAATGAAAGCTGCTGCAAAGAAAGCATTCGGTACGGATTCATTAACAGGAAAGAAAATCTCTGTGCAAGGCGTTGGTCAGGTAGGAAAGCATTTGGTTGAATACCTTGTGAAGGAGAATGCTCAGGTATATATCACAGACATTAATCAAGAAAGATTAGCAACTATTTCTAAGGAACAAGGTGCTATTGTTGTTGGAATGGATGAACTTTATGACTTGGACGTTGATATTTATGCGCCATGTGCCATGGGTGCTACTATTAATGATAATACCATTTCTAGATTGAAAGCCCAAGTAATTGCTGGAGCTGCTAATAATCAACTGAAGGATGAAGTGAAACACGGACAGATGTTGGTTGAAAAAGGTGTGACATATGCGCCTGATTTCGTGATTAATGCAGGGGGAATCATCAATATCTCCTCTGAATTAAAAGGAGCTTACAATAAAAGTCAGGCATATAGCTGGACAGAAAAAATATATGACACCACCCTTAATATTTTTGAACTTTCTGAAAATCAAGGGATTCCAACACAACAGGCGGCTATGAAAATTGCTGAAAAGCGCATTGCTGATGTTGGAAATGTAAAACTTTCAATGTAATTATTACGTGAGCAGTTGTAAAATACTGCTCACTGCTGTTTATCTTAACGTTCTTATACATTTGACATGCTCAATCGGAGATCTCTTAGAGTTAAAGTAATGCAGACCTTGTTCGCCTTGGGTCAATGCAAAGAAGCTAACTTCAATATTGGCTTGGAGGAAATAGAGGAGGCATTGAAGCCCGATCTAAATTCCATGGAGCCCCAAGATAAAGTCCTTCTAAAGGCTGAGGCTAAACAAGCGAAGAGTCTTCTCAATCATAAAGTAAATGGTGCTTTGCTAAACACTTCAGAAACCTTTTCTGATAATGTGGAACGCGTTGCGTCATTGGCTTACAAAAACTATCTAGACAACTCCAAAAAAGACCTAGATCAGATGAGGAAAGATATGATTCTTGATGCAGAGTCATTGGTTGATTATTTTCTGTGGGCAATAGGCTTACTCATTACTTGGTCAGATCATAGTAAAGTTGAAGCAGATAAAAAGCAAAAAATCTCACCTGAGATGCTGCTTAGTGGTGACTTCAATCTTTCTAAAAATAGAGTGATCGACTTTTTTAGGAATAGCTCCAAGGTGCAAGTTGGCATGCTTAAGAGAAATATTTCTTGGGAAGAAGAGGAAGAAAATTACAAGAACTGGTACAAGGAGAATGTCAAGAAAGACGAAACCTTCAGTGAGTATAGAAGAACTGCTAATCCTACTTTTGAAGACGACAAGAACATTGTCGATTACTTAGTGAAGGATCTAATTTTTAAAGCGGATGTCATTCTATCTTTCTTTGAAGAGAAAGATATACACTGGAAAGAGAACAAGCAGATTGTTAGGAGTTTGGTCACAAGATCTATCAGAGATGTAGAAGAAGATTCAGAGTCTAAATCATTCGATCTTCCAGATTTCTCTAACAATTGGGAAGAAGATAAAGAGTTCTTTGAGAAAATTTTAGATCACACAGTTGAGCATGATAAGGAATACTCTCAGATAATTGCTGCAAAGACAAAAAACTGGGAGGTAGACAGATTAGCCAATACTGATCAAATTATCTTGAAAATGGCTATTACCGAAATGTTGAATTTCCAGAATATCCCTGTTAAGGTGACTATTAATGAGTATATTGAGCTCTCAAAAAATTACAGTACGCCTAAGAGCAAGCAATTCGTAAACGGTATACTTGATGTGATTTCAAACGAATTGAAGGAACAAGGCGTTTTAAAGAAATCGGGTAGAGGACTTTTAGATAATAAATAATATGAACAGAGGGTCTAGTAATTTATTAGCATTTGTAGTTGGTGCCGCCACAGGAGCTATCCTAGGCATTTTGTATGCGCCAGACAAAGGTTCTAATACAAGAGACAAACTGAGTTATCAGCTAGATAAGTATAAAAAGCAATTAGAAGATTTACTGGAAGATCTTGTCAATGGTAAAGTTGAAATATCATCAACGGCCAAAGAAGAAGGTCAAAAAGTTGTTTCAGAAGCAAGAAAAAAAGCAGAGCAGTTGCTAACAGATGTTGATGACCTTATTGGACAGATTAAATCAGGTGATAAAGCATAAATTTTTAACTATGAAAACTAAAATTTCGATTCTAAGCCTTGGGGCTTTCTTATTGATGCTTTCCAGTTGTGGAGATGCAGAAATGGAAAAAAGATTAGCTAATCTTGAAAGAAGAGTTAATCAAATGGAAACTGGCAATGTAGCCAGAAGTACAGTTTCTCCCTCTACAATTAACAACCCTTCAGCACAAGCTATTGAGAGTAATCTTTCAGCAAATGCCGCATTCCAATGGGAAACCACGGTTCACAATTTCGGAAATGTTCAGCAAGGAGAAGTAGTTAATTACACATTCAAATTCACAAATAGCGGAACAGAGGATTTATTAATCCAGAGTACATCAGCATCTTGCGGATGTACAGTTCCTAACCATACTAAGGAGCCTATTCCTCCAGGTGGAGCTGGTGAAATTGTTGTTAGATTCGACAGTAAAGGAAAATCTGGTCAACAAAGCCCAGTAATAACTGTTGTGGCGAATACAAGTCCTAAGCAAACCAGATTAAGTTTAAGAGGCTTTGTTCAAACAAACGCAATTCCTCAACCATAATTTTTGATGAGTTACGGTTTACTTTTACAGGCACAAACCCCACAAGGTGGCGGATGGATACAGCAATTGGTATTGTTTGGTGGTATTGCTCTTGTTTTCTACTTTTTTATGATTCGTCCTCAGCAAAAAAAGCAGAAGGATCAGAAGAATTTCATCAATGAGATAAAAAAAGGAGATGCAGTAGTAACCATAGGAGGTATGCACGGAAAGGTGTATACTATTACCGATGACACGATAACTATTGAAGTTGACAAAGGAACAAAGCTCACTTTTGAGAAGTCCTCTATTTCCTTAGAAGCTAGTAAAAAAGCCAATGATAAGGCATAGTCTTGAGCAAGGCTGAAGATATACTGGAGAAACTTAAAAGGTCTTTCAATACTCCAAGTCAGAAAGACGAGAAAATAAAGGTGGTAATGATGTGCGTAGCCATATCTACCACCTTTTGGTTTTTTAATGCCCTGAATAAAAACGACTACGTTACCCGTATCAATTACCCTATTTCTATAGAATTCGATCAAGAAGCTTACATCGCTACAGACCCATTACCAACCAAAATGCCCATTGAGGTTTCTGGCGGTGGTTGGGACTTAATGACACGCTATTTTGGGTTTAAAATGAAACCATTGGTGCTGACAGTAGATGATCCTGAACAGACAAGCTACTACATATCTTCAAGCCTGAGAAGTGAAATAATGCCAGAGATTGAGCCAATATCTATCAATTATTTTCTTGAGGACTCTGTCAGTTTTAAAATAGAAAAGAAAGTTAGCTCCACTGTTATTTTAAAGTATGATACCAACGCTATTTCGCTGAATGACAATTACCTCCGCATTACCGATGTTATGGTTAGCCCTTCAAAATTGGAGCTTATAGGTCCAGCATCCAAAATTGCTGAGATAGGCGACACACTTTGGTTAAAACTACCAATAGAAGAGGTTTCTGGCGATTTTGAAGATGATATGAATTTACCCGAATTACCCAGTTTAGTGTCTACTTCATTAACTTCTGTTCAAGTGAATTTTCAGGTAGTTCGCTTGCTTTCACTGGACGCCACTTTATTTGTTGAAAAGGTGAATTTTCCTGACACAACTTGGAGGTTAAACCCGAGTAGTATTACTGCGAAATTCAGAGTACCTGAGACCAGTTTTGATGCTACAGATTCGGCTGGAATTAGGGTTTTTGTAGATTATCGAACCATAGCAACGGATTCTACCCTTGTGATTAAAAAACAAGTTTTGAATAAGGAGTTTCAAGATGTTGTTCTTAGTACTCAAAATGTAAAAGCATTCAAAAATGATTAGTCCATTGTTGGTAGGTATTACTGGGGGAATTGGTTCTGGTAAATCAACAGCTAGCAAGATTTTTGAAATTTTAGGTATTCCAGTTTACTATGCCGATGACCGAGGTAAATTATTAATGACAGAGGATCAATCATTAGTAGCTTCAATTAGGGAAACATTCGGTCTGCGAAGTTATTTTGAAGATGGCACTTTGAATAGAGCTTATCTGGCTTCAGAAGTCTTTTCTAATGAAGAAAGGCTTGCCATACTCAATAGCCTTGTACATCCTGCAGTGGCCAAAGACTTTGAAATCTGGGCAAAAAAGTACTCTCAAACCCCTTATTTATTAAAAGAAGCCGCTTTATTATTTGAGGCAGGTAGCTATCAACAATTAGATAAAACCATTTGTGTGTTGGCGAAGAGATCGGTGCGAATAGAAAGGATACTTTTAAGAGATGAACAAAGAAGTGTACAGGAGATTGAGCAGATAATCGATCGTCAGACTTCTGATGGACAAAGAAAGAAGTTATCTGACTTTATAATTAATAATGATGGAGACGAGTTACTCATTCCTCAGGTACTCAGCATTCATCAAGAGTTATTAAACTTGTCTGCTGAGCGCGCCTAGTCTAATCTGATCAGTATAGAACTTCATTCTGGAGTGTTGATAGTCTAAGGGTTGTATATTCTCAATTCTATCCAGTTTATGATTGTAGAATACCTCAACTAGCACATCGTCAATCAGATATAGATTGATCTTGTAACCATAATATCTTATCGCCAATTGAAAAGAACCATGCCTATACAAGTATTGGATTTGTTCCTTTAAGGGAAGATCAAAGAAAGATTTTAGCTCTTCGCTCATATTTCAAGATAATGAAATGATGAGAAGCTTAATAATGTAAAGTGTGATAAAAAAGATTTTTTGAAGGGCAAGGGGCTTTGTATGTGAAGATGTAAACGCCTTTACCAGAATACTCATTGAGTCCTGACTTGAAAATAAAAGGATACTTTGTGAGTTGAGAGATTGTCCTTATTGCGGTTTTGAACGAATCGGATCTCCAATATTTCAGATGTTTACACTCAAAATCGCTTCTTACTTTTCCTGCAACTTTCACAATTTCCTCTCCTGTGGCTATTCCTATTCTCCAAACATACTTCTGATCTACCACCAACATATTCGAGTCAATCCATTCCTTAATTTCTTCAGGAAGGGTTTTTTCTGTTGGATCTAAATCTATCGCATGAGAGAAAGCCTGAGTAGTCTTCATTCAGAAGTCTTAATTAGTATGAGTCAAACAAAATTTACAAGTAAGTACTGCGAAGTGTAATTGTTACGAAAGAAACATTTAAAGCTCACAAAATCAAGTATATAGGTTTTTATTCTGGTGATTTTTTGAATATGTTTGATGAACGGGAAAATAAAAAGTTATGTGAACCTAGTGCCTTTTGGGATTACTGGAGTTTTATACACTGTAAATACCAACTTTTAGGTATTGACTTAATTCAATCAGAACCGTAATTATGTTATGGTTTTTGGTAGGCGCTGTAGACTATTTTTATGAGATTAATATCGTCCAAACAATTTTTTAGAATCCTCAAAGGAGAAGATTTAGAATTTAGAATTCTACAGTACCCAATAAAGTTGGGGGTTAAATTAGTTTTTGAGGATTTAGTCTTGCCACATGATATTAATTTCAACCAGAGTTCTTTTGATGAGTTAGTATTTAAGAATTGTCGCTTTTTAGGAGATTTAAGTTTTCACGACTCTAAAATGAATCAGCTTTCTTTTGAAGGCTGTGACTTTAAAAATCTTATCATTAAAGCATCTGAAATATCCTCCTTGGAAGTCAGTCGGACTATTCATGTGCATTCCATCCAAATTTTGGCCTCTGCCATTAACGAGTTGGTGATTCAAGAGAACCCCGTTTTTGAATCTATAGAGATGGGTTGTGAGAATAATATTATGAGTGCTGTTATTCAGAATAATGGAGATGTTCTCCGAAATTCATTTAAATCTACCATTTTCATTTGCCCGGAAAGGTTTGACTCCATTATTTTAAAGGATAACACTTCGGAAATTCTTCATATAGGAACGATAGGAGAGTATGCGCATTTTGAGGTAGATAATTTTCAAGCCAATTTGCTTCTATTTTCCAACTGCAATGGTCTCTCCTCAATTGTAAATTTTGAAAGATTAATGCCCATCGATTCTGAATTAGCATCTGTATGCATAGTTAATTCCGAAAGAATTGTAAGCCTCAATAATGATGGGGTTTTTAGTGAGTTCCGATCTATTAAGAAATACAAGCAAGCCTCTAGCGATTACACTAAATATCGCACCTTAGCCAGCTAAAAATTCAGATCCTTTTTAGTCCTATTTTCATCGAAACCATTTGGTTGTCTATATTTAGTAATTGCATTAAAGAGATTACAGACTAAATATGTATTGGATAGGCTATGACATCGGAAGTTCTTCCATCAAGGCTGCGCTTGTTTCAGCAGAAGATGGTAGTGTTAAGCTAACCGCTCAATACCCAGAAGGTGAGATGCAAATTGATGCGCCAAAACCAGGCTGGGCAGAACAGAATCCTGAATTATGGTGGAGGAATCTATGCTTAGTGAGTCAAAAATTATTGACTCAGTCTGGTGTAAAACGCTCCTCCATCAAGGGCGTTGGTATCTCTTATCAAATGCATGGCTTAGTCTTGGTCGACAAGGATTTGGAAGTTCTAAGACCTTCAATTATTTGGTGCGATAGTAGGGCGGTCCAGCTTGGAGAAGATTTATTTCAAAAAGCAGGTGAGCAAAAGTGCATTAATAGACTGCTGAACTCGCCCGGGAATTTCACCCTTTCCAAACTAAAATGGGTAAAGGACAATGAGCCTGAGCTTTTTGAAAAGGTCCATAAATTTCTGCTACCTGGAGACTTTATTGCAATGAGACTCACTGGCCAATGCGCAACCACAGTCTCAGGCCTGAGTGAGGGGATCATGTGGGATTTTGCTGAGAATAAATTAGCGGATTGGATTTTTCAAGCTGCTGGAATAGATCCCAAACTACTACCTGAAGTATTACCTACATTTTCAGATCAGGGTAGCGTGAATCCAAAAGCCGCCAAAGAAACAGGTCTGCCTGAAGGAATCCCCATTATGTATCGTGCTGGCGATCAACCCAATAATGCACTGGCTCTTAATGTACTCGAACCTGGTGAAATTGCAGCCACAGGTGGTACATCGGGAGTAGTTTATGCTATTGCAGACAAGGCAAGTACTTCGGAGGGTCAGCGGATCAATTGTTTTGCGCATGTCAACCATTCTTCAGAGAATACAAGAATTGGAAAGATGCTCTGCATCAATGGTACAGGAATTCAGTACAGCTGGCTGCGCAATCAATTCTCTCATGATTTGACCTATCTTGAGATGAACCAACTGGCCGAGCAGGTAAAGGTGGGTGCCGATGGTTTACGAATTCTCCCATTTGGAAACGGAGCAGAAAGAATGCTCTTTAACCAGAATAAAGGAGCAAGAATACTCAATTTGAATTTCAATAGGCATGGTAAAGCACATTTGCTGAGAGCAGCTTTAGAAGGCATCGCTTTTTCTTTTGTGTATGGGCTTGAGATCTTAAGAGAAGATGGTGTGGATATATCTTCCATTAAAGCGGGGAATGATAACCTTTTCCAAGCTCAGATTTTTTCAAACTCAATTTCCACACTGATGCAATCCAGCATCAAAGTGATAGAAACAACTGGCGCAGTGGGGGCAGCTAGAGCTGCGGCTTATGCATTCGGAGATTTCTCTTCCATTAAGGAGGCCTCAACAAATGATAGCCTAGGTTTTATGTATGAGCCTTCAGACCAAAAAGATGATCTGTTGGAAGCTTACGAGTTGTGGAAAGTGGACTTAAACGAATACCTCATTTAAATCGAATGGAATTATGGCACTAATTGGAGATACAGAATACTTTAAAGGCATTGATAAAATTCAATTTGAAGGTAGATTATCAGATAACCCTTTGGCCTTTAAATGGTATGATGAAAATAGGATAGTGGCTGGTAGGTCAATGAAGGAATACTTCAAGTTCGCCATAGCCTATTGGCATACGTTTACGGGCGTTGGGTCTGATCCATTCGGTGCGCCCACTCAGCAATTTCCTTGGCTCATTAATACAGATCCTCTGCAACAAGCTAGAGATAAAATGGATGCTGCCTTCGAGTTTATTTCCAAAATTGGTGCTCCTTATTACTGTTTTCACGATTTCGATTTGATTGCCGAAGGGTCTACTCTGGCTGAATCTGAAAAAAGACTGGAAATGATTACTGATTATGCCCTTGAAAAGCAAAGGGACTCTGGGGTGAAACTACTATGGGGAACAGCCAACTGTTTTAGCAATCCCCGATATATGAATGGAGCTGCGACCAACCCTAATTTTGATGTTGTGGCTTTTGCCGGAGCACAGATAAAGAATGCCTTAGATGCTACCATTAAATTGGGTGGTGAAAACTATGTTTTCTGGGGTGGAAGGGAAGGATATATGTCCCTGCTCAATACCAATATGAAGAGAGAGCAGGAGCATATGGCGAGATTTCTTCATATGGCTAAAGATTATGCACGTAAGCAAGGATTCAAAGGCACATTTTTGATTGAGCCGAAACCCATGGAACCTAGCAAGCATCAGTATGATTTTGATGCAGCAACGGTTTTAGGCTTCCTTACTAAGTTTGATCTGCTAGATGATTTTAAGCTAAATATAGAGGTGAATCATGCGACCCTTGCACAACACACTTTTGAACATGAATTACAAGTTGCGGCAGATCATGGACTTTTAGGAAGTATTGATGCTAATCGTGGTGATTATCAAAATGGATGGGATACGGATCAATTTCCAGTTGATGTTTTTGAATTGACCCAAGCCATGTTAGTCATTCTTCAAGCAGGTGGTTTTCAGGGTGGAGGAGTGAATTTTGATGCAAAGATCAGACGGAATTCAACTGATTTAGCAGATATCTTTTATGCACACATAGGAGGAATGGATGCATTCGCTAGGGCGCTGATTGCAGCCGATGGCGTATTGCAAAATTCTCCTTACAAAAAAATGAGAGAAGAGAGGTATAGCTCATTTGATTCTGGCAGTGGTAAGGCTTTTGAAAACGGGCAACTAACGCTAGAAGATTTAGCACAACACGCTCAAGAACATCAGGATATTCCGTCAATTAGTGGAAAGCAAGAGCTATTTGAGAATATTATCAATCAGTACTTATAATGGATAATAAAAAAAGACAGCCACTTTCGTAACTGTCTTTTCTGGGTGGAAGATGGGACTCGAACCCACGACCCTCGGTACCACAAACCGATGCTCTAACCAACTGAGCTACAACCACCGTGTAAACACTATTTGTGTTTGGGTGTGCAAAGGTAAAGTATGAAAATGAATTTGCAAATAGCTCCTTTGATTTATCTGGAAAAAAGAAGGCGCAATCCGTTATTCCCTTCAATTACTTTGCCCGCTTGATATACCAGATTTCCATTTACATAAGTCATCTCAACGTTCGCTTTGAACTGATGCCCTTCGAAAGGAGACCATCTACATTTATAGAGAAGGTTTTCTTTAGTGACTTCCCAGGATTTATTGAGGTTAACTAGAACCAAATCGGCATAAAAACCTTCTCTTAAGTAACCACGATCGGTTACATCGAACAGATCAGCAACAGCATGAGATGATTTCTCAACGATCTTTTCTAAGGTGAAAACACCTTGATGGTAAAGGTCTAGCAAGGCTGGTAGGTTATGCTGAACTAATGGTCCGCCAGAAGGAGCTGAGAAATAACTGTTTTGTTTTTCTTGTAAAGTGTGTGGGGCATGATCAGTCGCTAGTACATCGATCCTATCTTCATTGAGAGCTTTTCTTATAGCCTCTCTATCAGCTGCAGTTTTTACAGCAGGGTTCCATTTAATTAAAGAGCCTTTTTCTGCATAATCTTCATCGCTAAACCAAAGGTGATGGATACAGGCTTCAGATGTAATTTTCTTGTCTTTTAAAGGAATGCTGTTGTCGAAGTTCATTGCCTCCTTTGCTGTGGAAATGTGCAAAATATGGAGTCTAGCCCCTGTTTTCTTAGCCAAGTTTATAGCAAACTGAGATGAAGCGAAACAGGCTTCTTCATCACGAATAATTGGGTGCATGGACATCGGCACATCTTCTCCATATTTAGCTTTGGCTTTTTCAGTATTGGCTCTAATGATTTCTTCAGACTCGCAATGCGTGGCAATAATGGTTGGAGAGTTGGCGAAAATATTTTCAAGCGTTTTCTGGTTGTCCACCAACATGTTGCCAGTTGAAGAACCCATGAAGATTTTGACACCGCAAACATGTTTCGGGTCAGTTTTTAGTACTTCATCAATATTATCGTTCGAGGCACCCATAAAAAAGCTATAGTTCGCGATGCTATTTTTGGCAGCGATGTCGTATTTGTCTTGTAGAAGCGCCTGCGTTAGAGTGTTAGGTACAGTATTCGGCATTTCCATAAAAGAGGTAATACCTCCAGCCACTGCTGCTCTAGATTCAGTATAGATGTCTGCCTTGTGAGTAAGCCCAGGTTCCCTAAAATGTACTTGATCGTCAATAAGCCCAGGAAGAATGTGTAAACCAGTGGCATCAATAATATTATCGGCATTTATGTTCTGCAAGTTGCTGCCAATTTGCTCTATTCTGTCATTAACTATCAGTATATCAGCTTCAAAGGTTTTGCCTTCATTAACCAGAGTTCCGTTGAGAATAAGTGTTGATGCCATAGGAGTTTTAATTTGATTCGGGTTTCGCGTAATTGCAAAGTAAAACAAACAGGTTTCACCCAAAAATGGCAGCAGAAATTCAATTATTTGAAGACCTTAAGTTGAATAGGCAAATTTTGAATGCCATTGAAGACTTAGGCTTCGAAAAACCGACTGAGATTCAATCGAAGGTAATCCCAGTAGCCATGGCCGGTCACGATCTTTTTGGGATTGCTCAAACAGGTACAGGGAAGACTTTGGCCTTTGTTGCTCCTTTGGTAATGAAGATTAAGTTTGCGCAAGGCAATGACCCAAGAGCGCTAATTCTGGCACCCACGCGTGAGTTAGTTTTACAAATTGCAGAAAACTTTAAAGCACTAGCCAAGTACACCGATTTAAGAGCTGCCACTTTGTATGGTGGAGTGGGGCCTAAGTCTCAGATCGAGGAAGTTGAAAAGGGAGTCGATCTGATCATCAGCACTCCAGGTAGGTTTCTGGATTTATATTCCAAAAGTTATATCAATACGAAACAAATCAAGACCCTAATTTTGGATGAGGCAGACAAGATGATGGATATGGGCTTTGTTCCGCAAATCAGGAGTATTCTAGAAGTGGTGCCTAGAAAGCGTCAGAATATGCTCTTTTCAGCTACAATGGCTGATAAAATTGTTGTTCTCACAGAGGAGTTTTTAGAATTCCCTGTCATGGTAGAAGTAGCCCCCCAAGCCACGGTTGCTAACACCATTGAACAAGTGCTTTATGAGGTACCCAACTTCAGAACGAAAATTAACTTACTCATGCACTTTTTGGAAGATGAGTCTTTCTCAAGGGTCATTGTTTTTGTGAAGAAGAAAACCACTGCAGATAATATCACCAAGTACATTGAAAGAAAGGCCATGGGCTCAGTACGGGTGGTACATGCCAATAAGGGTCAGAACTCGAGAATTAATGCCGTCAATGAATTCAGAGAAGGAGATATCAGGGTGTTGGTTTCTACAGATGTAACTGCTCGAGGCATGGATATTTCAATGGTCTCGCATGTGATTAATTTTGACCTGCCCATGGTTTATGAAGACTATGTGCATCGGATTGGAAGAACTGGAAGGGCAGAAAATGTAGGCATGGCCATTACTTTTGTCAATGAATTAGAATTGCATCACTTGCCAAAAATAGAAAGCCTTATTCAACAAGAAATCCCACGAAAACCTATTCCTGCCAGTGTCGAAGTAGAGAAAACACCCTTTGCCGAACAGCAAGAAATGGCGCGCACTCTTGATAAGATTAAGCAGAAAATGGATCCAACTTTTCAAGGTGCCTTCCATGAAAAGAAAAAGCAATACGATAAGCCGAGCGGAAAAGGGAATAGAAGCAAAGGGCAAAAGAGCGGAAGGAGAAAAAAACGCTGATAATAAGTCAAGTATGAGATTTTTTTAAATTGGTCAACAACAACTTAAAAGGAAATAATTATGAAACAACAACTCTTTCTGAGTGCCCTTGTAGTACTCTTCATTTCAACAATTAATATTCAGGCTCAAGAAGGTGAATTTCACTTAGATGAGAATTATGCTCTAGGGCCTAATGGCACTATTTATCTCAATTCAGAAGACGCAAAAGTGAAAATCACTGGTTCCGATAGGTCGGACGTTCATGTCAAAATAGACAGGGTTGAATATGTGAAAGGCATTCGCACTGGGAACAGAAGATTTATGGTAGATGTAGAAGAAGTAGGTCAAAACCTTTACATCAAAGAAAGAACATCGGGCAATGTTCGTTTCAGTGTAGGGTCTTTCAGAACAGAATACGAAATCATGATAGAGATGCCTCGCAATGGTTCCTTGAAAATTGACGGTGAAGACGATGACTATGTGATTAGAAGTGTGGATGGAAGTATAGCGCTTGATACAGAGGATGGAGACATCGAAATCTATGAAACGAATACTGAAAATATTGAAGCAAGAATTGAGGACGGAGATTTGAAGATAGACGGTGGAAAGGGAAGGCTTTATGTAGACACTGAAGATGGGGATGTGGATGTAAGAAATGGGGCATTCACTCGGCTTGAAATTGATATTGAAGACGGTACTATCTCAATTGAAACAGGTTTGGCTGATGAAGGCATTTATGAAATTAATGGTGATGATGCCAAGATTGACTTCGTTGTCTTGACTGGGGGAGGTAGTTTTATTGTCTCTAAAGACGATGGTCGAGTTAGTTCAACTAGCGATTTTGAGATCGTTGAAGAAAGGGAAAATAGAGTTCGATTGTTACTAAACAGTGGTACTGCCGATGTTGATATTAGGGTAGAGGATGGAAGAGTTAGACTATCAACAAAGCAATAGGTGTTTAATAAATATTCGAATTTATCAGGCAAAATAAGATTCCCCTCTTATGGAGGAGGGGAATTTTGAATCACTTTGACTTTAGAATTCGACTAGCTTTTCTGCCTGCTGATGCAATAGCGTATTATACAGGTCATTGGTGATTTTCTCACCATCCCAGTTCTTCTCAATGCCAGCCAACTTTGGTTTTAGGGCTAGTACATGCATACCCAAGTAGTTGAAAATGTCCGTAAGATGAGACATCGCAAATACACCACCCTGAACACCGGAGGAAATGCCAATTAAGGCTCCCTTTTTATCTCTAATACCTTCTGGATATTTTAAACCGTCAATAAATGCTTTTACAACACCAGGGAATGAGCCGTTATATTCTGGAACAATGAAAACGAGCTTATCAGAAGATTGTACTTTTTCTCTGATCTCATTAAAGACAGCATTCTTGCCATTATTATCATATAAGGCTGTGCCAGTGAAGTCTGCGGGTAAATGTGCTAGGTCAACTATTTGTGATGGGCCATCAAATTTGGCGTCCAATATGGTTTTATAATATTGAGCGATTTTTGCGCTCATGGAGTTATTTCTATTAGTACCTACAACTATTGTGATCATCTCTCTTCAATTCTTGTGCAAACTTAATTCATAAACTCAACTAGCCTATTTCAGTTCACATTATTTAAAAATAT
Source organism: uncultured Roseivirgaceae bacterium (assembly GCA_964350505.1). GTDB lineage: Bacteria > Bacteroidota > Bacteroidia > Cytophagales > Cyclobacteriaceae > Roseivirga. Next base: position 21,384 of record CAYGKL010000030.1, read on the forward strand.
GTATATACATGTAAATCATTTATGACAGATAAGGTTCAATCATTTTGAATATTTTATTATTGCCATTCCAAAATCTCATTGTCTTGTTTTAATTTCGGCCCATGACCTACACTGAAAAAGTATTCGAAACCGTAAAATTCATTCAATCCAAAACCGAAGTAGTACCGCAATTCGGAATCATTCTTGGAACTGGCCTTGGAGCATTGGTAGATGAGATTGAGGTAATAGATGAGATTTCTTACGATAGTATTCCAAACTTCCCTATCTCCACAGTGGAAAGCCATCATGGTAAATTGATTTTTGGAGAGTTGTCTGGGAAAAAGGTTGTAGCCATGCAAGGTCGCTTTCATTATTACGAAGGCTATACTATGAAGGAGGTGACTTTTCCAGTGCGTGTAATGAAGCAATTAGGTATTGAAAAGCTCTTTATTTCTAATGCTGCTGGCGGGGTGAATCTCAATTATCAAGTGGCTGATTTGATGATTATTGAAGACCACATCGACCTTACCAAAGAAAACCCATTGACAGGTAAGAACATGGATGAATTCGGTGGCCGATTCCCTGATATGAGTGAACCTTACGAAAGAAAAATGATTGATGAGGCTCTTGAAATTGCTCAGCTAAATGGAATTCGCTGCCATGAAGGAGTGTATGCCGGAGTAAGTGGTCCTAACTTAGAAACCAGAGCCGAGTACCGCTATATAGGAAGAATAGGTGGCGATGCCGTTGGTATGTCAACCATACCAGAGGTAATTGTGGCTCGCCATATGGACCTGCCAGTATTTGCGGTTTCTGCCATTACAGATCTTTGCGATCCTGACAACTTAGAGAAGGCCGAAATCTCTAAAATTCTGGCTGCTGCCTTTAAAGCAGAGAAGGGAATGACTAGGATTATTAAGGAGTTGATTTCTTTTCAATGAAAGGGATGAAGCATTCAACTCACTTGGGTTAGTATAAAATGCTTCAAAACTTATTGTCGGTTAATAATTATTTCCTGAACATCTGAGGCAACTGGAATGGCTTTGATCACATTATCATCTGTTTGCATCAGGATATAGTCTGTATTTTTGCCAATAAGATTGCCGATCAGCACCCTTTCATCTGATTGAAAGACTACTTCAATTTGATTGGGTGATTTCTGGAATCGTTCAAACATTCTATCTCCATAAAACTCTGAGGCAAGATTTAGATAAGCCAGACTGGAAAAAACTATGATGTATGGGCGATACTTTTTTAAAGCCTCGATTGGTATTCCGAAGTTAAACCGTTTATAAGTTTTAGGCCAGCGATCTTGCCATAACTTATCCAAGCGGAAGAAGATCACAACGATGACCAAGCTACCCACAGCAAATAGAATCAACTCCAGATTCTTAACAGGTGCGAGCAAGAAATCCAGTATATCAGCATACTCAAAAATGTTGATGGCAAAATGGCTGTAATACTTGTAGTCGAACATCATACCGATAATCACTACGGTGAGGTAGCCAAGGGTAATGTAGGCTTGGCTATCGAGAAGGGGTTTTTGTTTACTCATGGAATATGAATATAAACAAACTGCCTTTATTTAGTGCGGAATTAAGCCTGATCGTCATTTTAGGTAGATGAACGAGCGATTTAAAGCTTCTGAGGCCTGACTGGTTTTTCATTATATAAAATGTTAAAGACTTTTCTGGTTTGATGTGAAACTATCTTTGCTCTGATTTGATTTACAACACATGGAATTGAAAGGAAAATTAGCAATAGTAACGGGTGTCAGTAAAGGCATTGGTTTAGAAACTGTAAAAACCTTGTTGGATGCTGGAGCAATTGTAGCTGGCTGGGGAAGAACCAACAATAATATCGATCACGAAAACTACCACTTCTTCAAAACAGATGTAGCCAACTGGGTGAATGTGCAATCTTCTTATAAGTCTACAAAAGATAAATTGGGCAAAGCTTCAGTGCTTATCAATAATGCAGGTTTTGGTGTCCAAGGGCTAATCCACGAAATGGAAGTAGAAGATTGGAAAGCTATGTTCGATGTGAACGTGCATGGTTTATTCTATTGCATTAAAGTGGCTGCTCCTGACATGATTGAAGCAGAAGAAGGACACATTGTGAACATATCTTCTATTGCAGGCACAAATGGGGTAAAAACTATGAGCGGCTATGTGGGTACAAAGCATGCCGTTACTGGTATCGGCCATTCTATCTTCCAAGAATTAAGAGACTATGGTATTAAAGTAACTACCATTTACCCAGGAAGTACCAACACCAACTTCTTCGATAAAATTGAGTTCGCCAACGCTAATGACAATATGATGCGTCCGGAAGATATAGCTCAAACTATCATGGGTTCATTGCAAACACATCCGAATTACCATGTGGTAGATGTAGAAGTTAGGCCACTGATGCCTAAAGGAAAACCAGAGAAAAAGTAATAAAAGGCATATTTGTCGGCCTGAAAATCAGAGAATACAAACTAAAAAACCCAGTTAGAACTGGGTTTTTTAGTTTACTGCCATATTAACGAGACTGTTAATTAAAGCTCATCTATTTTGTACTCATGCTTTACCCAATCTACTTCCATCACCCATTCGCCTTCCATGGGTGAATCGGTGATTTTTGCGAAGTTAAGAATGGCGAACATTGGCTCAGGGTATTTATCACCCTCTCCTTCATTTCTGTAAATCTCTTCACCATCTAATTTGTATACAAGATCGCTACCTTCCCATTCTACGGTATACTCGTGATATTCATCTAGCGTGGCAGGAAAATCCTTTCTTAAACTCCACCAATCTCCTTTGTCACATTCTCCCAGACTTTTAATGGCTCCCGTAGTAAACTTGTCTGCTCCATAATCTCCATGATGTTCGAAAATATCGATCTCTCCTGAGCCTGTCAATGGCCAGCATACATTTTCGTCCTCTTCCTGCACTGGTGCTTCATTGTTTTGTGCACCTAACAACCACCAAGCAGGGAACATGCTTTTTTGTCCATTGCCATATAATCTAAGTCGAGCTGTCCAGCGACCTTTAATAAATTCCTTTCTGTTTTTAGACGCAATTCTTCCGGCAGCATAAACGGTTTCTGGATGCTGTTTGCCGGACTTATCTAGATTATCGCAAGGAATAGCTTCACCTACATTAACTACTTTCAGTTTAATGGTGCCATCACTTATTTCTCGTGTGTTATATTCATTATCAGGTACATAGCACTGCATTTCATTATTCACCCAAATGCGTTGGTCTTGCCAATTGTTTGGGTCGAAGGTTTCGAAATCATCAAAGAAGTCCACTGCAAAGCCATCAGCAGAGATTTCAACGGTTTCGTTTGATTGTTGTTTGCCACCACAGCTTATGAAGGTCGCTGCCAAGCATAGCATCAATAGTTGGTATAGTAAAGCTTTCATAGGCTCAAGATAAATAATTAGGCCTTAAGTTTAAGGTAGATCTACTATCGAATAAAGAGTTTCGGCTTATTTCTTCATGTTAAGAAGATGTTTGTATTTTCTTCTTGAACTGATCACTCGGAAGCGAAAGTCGTCATAGAACAGGCTAGCCAATAAAATGAAGGCAGCAATAAAAAGTGTGTTCAGTTTGAGACCTAAACGGCTGAACAAATAGCCACCAAACAGTCCACCTGCAAAAAAGAAGCAGATAATATAAACGCGAAGCTTAATTGTTGCCTTAATCTTCTCCTGATGTGGGTGGACTTTTGGAAAAAAGAGCTGCGAAAGTTCAATACCAAGATCTGTAAAAAGGCCGGTAAGGTGAGTTGTTCTCACTACTGCATTGGAGATTTTAGACACATAAGAGTTCTGGAGTCCCATAGCGAAGAGCAGTAAACAGGCTATGATATCATTATTCAATTCAGGCAAAAACAAGCTTAAAAGAGGAGTTACAATTAGAATCAATACTTCAATACTCGTGGGCAGCACAAATACATTGAGGCGTTTATTCTTTCTGAACGTTTCTATGAGCATGCTGGAAGTAAATGAGCCTAGCAAAAAGAAGATGATGTAGAGGAAATAAATTGTGCCTTTCCAAAAATTGAAATTAGCCAAGTCATTAATGAATAGCGCAAAATGACCGGTAACATTGGTGGTGAGTTGGCTAATGGCTAAAAAACCAGTCACATTTACAATGCCCGCCACCAGTGAGAGCACAATGGCTAAGGTCAAATTTTCTTCGAAAGACCTGTTTTTACCCTGATGCCTAAACATTCGATTTAAAGTTCATGATTCTTGAATTGACGAACATAGTCAGTGTGTTTAGAACCCGTCAATGATCCATTCATTCAATACTCAAAGGTAAAGCATAAAAGGACTACAAATTCCTGACTTGAATCATTAATTCTGAAGCTCGAAACCTGAATTCTCTCAAGCAAAAAACTATCTTCGCAATGTAAATCTTGTATTCACGTTCAAATACCAATGTCAGTAGAAGTCCGGCAACTCACTAAAATCTATGCAGAGCAAAGAGCAGTAGATGAAATTTCATTTACTGCGCATAAGGGCGAAATACTGGGTTTCTTAGGCCCCAATGGTGCTGGCAAATCAACCACCATGAAGATAGCTACCTGCTTCATTCCTCCATCGGAAGGCTCGGTTCAAGTTTGTGGTATCAACGTGATGGATCAGCCGGTGGCTGCGCGAAGAAAGATTGGTTACTTACCAGAAAATAATCCACTCTATACTGATATGTATGTTCATGAATATCTCCAATTCATGGCAGCGGCTCATGGGCTTTCTGGCAAAAGGGCTAAAGAAAGAACTGTAGAAATGATTCAGCTTTGCGGACTAACCAAAGAGCAGAATAAGGAAATAGGGACTTTATCAAAAGGCTATCGCCAAAGGGTAGGATTGGCGCAAGCGCTTTTGCACGACCCAGAAGTACTGATACTCGATGAGCCAACCACAGGGTTAGACCCGAATCAACTGGTGGAAATCAGAAAGCTGATTAAGCAAATTAGTAAAGACAAGACAGTGATTTTTAGCACTCACATTATGCAGGAAGTAAAAGCGCTGTGCGATAAAGTGGTCATTATTAATCAAGGGAAGATTGTGGCCAATGACACGTTGAAGAACCTTATGGGTAATAAAGTAGTGCTGAATGTGGAATTTGAAGCAGAGGTAGACACTAAGAAGTTGTCTTTGCTAGGGCAAGTTGAAAAAATAGATGGCCATAAGTATACCATTCTCAGCAAAGGAAAAGAAGATTTAAGATCAGCACTGTTTAAGTTGGCAAAAGAGGAAGATTGGGTGATTTTGGGAATGAATCAAGAAACTCAGGATTTGGAAGAAATTTTTCAACAGTTAACTCAGGCGAATTAAAATGTGGGCGATCTACAGTAAGGAAATCCGACAATTCCTCAATTCGCTAATTGCTTATGTAGTGATTGGGGTCTTCCTTACAGGAATAGGTCTACTCATGTGGGTTTTTCCTGAAACCAGTGTGCTCAATTACGGGTTTGCCGATTTAGAGACCTTGTTTTCGCTCGGGCCCTTTGTGTTCATGTTTCTAATTCCAGCTATCACCATGCGCATGTTGGCAGAAGAGAGAAGGGCTGGCACTATTGAACTCTTGCTGACTAAGCCACTCACCGAATGGCAAATTGTATTGGGAAAGTACTTGGCAGCATTTACCCTGGTCATCTTTTCAGTGCTGCCTACATTGGTTTATTTTTATTCAGTTTATCAACTGGGAAACCCTGCTGGTAACCTCGATATCCCAGGGATTATTGGCTCTTATGTAGGGTTGATTCTTTTAGGAGCTGTATTTACAGCTGTAGGTTTGGCTGCTTCAGCGATAACTGAAAATCAGATTGTCTCATTTATTCTGGCTGTTTTTCTCTGCTTTTTCCTTTACACTGGCATCAGCTCTTTGGCCGACCTTTTCAGTGGGCAAGTTGCCATATACATTGAAGATTTAAGCCTTAGTTACCATTACGATGCTTTGAGTAGAGGATTGATTGATACGCGAGACGTGACTTTCTTCCTATCCACCATCATTTTTATTTTAATCATTACCCATTGGAAGATTATTGCCAGAAAGTTGAGCTACAAACCCATTCGGTCAAGGCTCTGGAAGCGTGTTGTTTTGGGTATGCTGGCGGTGCTCGTTTTCAATATTTTGGCTGCCAATTTCTCCTTTAGATATGATTTAACTGAAGATAAGAGGTTCACACTCAAACCTGCTACCAAGGCCTTGCTGAGACAACTAGATCTGCCTATGACCATTGAAGTACTGCTTGCTGGAGAGTTGCCAAGTGGTTTCGAAAGGTTCAAAAGATCGATAAAGGAAACTATCGAAGAGTTTGATGTACATAAACCTGGAGCGATCAACTATTTTTTCACTGATCCTTCTGCGGCCGATGATACCCAAACAAGAAACGAAAACTATGCCTATCTCATGCAGCAGGGCTTTGAACCCACCAGAGTTTTTGATACTGAAGATGGTAAGCAAATTCAAAGAATCATTTTTCCATATGTGATTGTACGCTATGGCAATCAGGCGGCTGGTATTCTCCTCTTTAAAGGTGCCAAGGGTGGTACTCCGAATGAGGCGATCAATCAGGCTATCGAAAATGTTGAGTTTGAATTGGCAGTGGGTCTGCAAAGGCTTGCCAATTTGAACCGAAAAACGATTGGAATGGTCCGCGGACATAATGAACTGGATTCGATCAATATAGCTGGCTTTATGAGCGAGATGGTTCAGTATTTCGATATGAAAGAGGTAGTGTTGAATCGTGAAATTCAGACCAATGAGTTTGACGCACTTATCATTGCCAAACCTACGGAGGCTTTCACTCAGTCCGAAAAATATGTGCTAGACCAATATATCATGCACGGAGGCAAGGCCATGTTTCTCATTGAATCGCTTAATGTTAACATGATGCAAGCGGCTGGCTCAGGCACCTTGGCATTGCCAATTGAGCATAACCTCGAGGACTTATTATTCCGGTATGGTATTCGGCTAAATCAAAATTACATTCAAGACATTCAGAATTTTGGTCGCTTCCCTGTGGTAATTGATAATGACGAAAATGTGATCAATCTGCCATGGCCATTTTATGCTTCGGTGAATGATTTCGCTGAACATCCAATTACTAAGAATCTAGATGCGGTGTATGCCCGTTTCTTTAGCACAATGGATACGGTGAAAGCTGATGGAATTGTGAAAACCCCTTTGATGTTTACCTCTGAATATACTAGAGTGTTATCTTCTCCTGCGCCAGTAGCTTTTGAAGATTATGCCAATGAGCCAGAGATTGAATTGTTTACGGGTGGCAGAAAGGCTATTGGTTACTTGCTGCAAGGAACTTTCACCTCTCTTTTTAAGAATAGAGTTTTGCCAGATAGCGTTAATAAAGCTACTTTTTTTGAGGAAAGTGTTCCTTCGAAGGTGATCGTAATTTCCGATGGCGATTTTATTCGCAATGAGCTGAACCTAAAAAATAGATCACCTTATGAACTAGGAGTAAATCCGTTTGCCGATGATGGCGAGCAGGTACGTTATGCCAATAAAGACTTAATGTTTAACGCATTGGCCTATTTAACCGATGAAAATGGATTAATCACTTCTCGAAACAAGGAAGTGACTTTACGCCCTCTGAACAGGGTAAAGGTGCAAGAAGAAAGAGCTTATTGGCAGGTGCTCAACTTGGCTGCTCCGCTCGTGATTTTAATACTTTTTGGAGTCATTCGAGACTTTATGAGAAAGAGGAAATACGCGAGGTTTTGACCCACCCCTCTGTCCTACGGACATCTCCCCTAAGAAAGGGGAGAAGTTGCCTAAGACTTCTTCTTTCGTATTTCATTCATATACTGAAGGTTATCGTGAGGAAACTCGATAGGGTTTGCACACAATACTTAGGAGACTCCTTCCTTCGTAGTAATGGTAACTCTTAGCAGGCAACATAGATCACTCTTAAGGAATAACCAGACATTGGTAAGGCTATTTGATCCAAAAATCAGTCATTAGGCCATCCATCTGACCTTCGGTCCTGATGGGACTTTCTGTCAGTACCGCAGGTCAGACGGAAGGAGAAATAATCTAATATGTCTTTATCTAAGAAATCACTCCTAAGCTAGGGGAGAACTTGTCGAAGTATTTTGCTTTCGCAGAAATGGAAATCAGTTTAATACTTCTCAACGCTGCTGTCAATCTCATCAGCCCAAGCAAGAATGCCGCCTTTAAGATTGTATAGGTTATCGAAACCATGATTGGCTTCGAGCCAGGCGATAGCATTTCCACTACGCGCTCCGCTTCTACAGTGCACCACTACCTGTTTGTCTTTAGAGAATTTATCAACGTTTTCAGTCACTGTTCCTAGAGGGATCAATTCACCACCGATCTCGGCAATATCTGCTTCATAGGCTTCTCTTACATCAATCAATTGAAAATCGGCACCGCTATCTTTGAGTGCTTTAAGCTCTTTAACTGTAATTTCCTTCATATTAATACGTGTTGATTAACTGCTTAGCAAATAAACTCGAATGTAGTTGGTTCTATTTTCGAATTATGTAACTGATGTTACACCCCCCAAAACTAACTCAATGTTGGTCTAAAATCATTATTCTGGTTTAAAGAATTGAAGCTTGTTGTCCAACATTCAGCTCATGAAGGTCTCTTAATCGTCAGATGTAGGAAACATAGGCTACTCTTCGCTTCAAAATGCTTACATTTAATGGGCGATATAGATTTTATTTTTAATTTTATCCGCTTATTAAAACCACTCAAAAAAATCCATCTTCTATGAAGTTTATAGTTTCTTCAGCTGAACTTTTAAAGCGCCTATCGAATATCAATGGCGTTATCACTACCAATCCGGTTGTTCCTATTCTAGAGAATTTCCTTTTCGAAATTAATGACGGCTTATTAACCATAACTGCCTCTGATCTTCAGACTTCAATGATCACTGAGATTGATGTTGAAGCCAAAGAAAATGGAAGCATTGCGGTTCCTGCCAGAATTCTGATGGATACCCTGAAGAATCTTCCGGAGCAGCCTGTTACTTTCAGTATTGACAATGAAACCTA
>CAYGKL010000031.1:0-6358 GCA_964350505.1 uncultured Roseivirgaceae bacterium
GGTCTCAAACACCAATGTCTTCGGACGTGCCGGTTCGACTCCGGCCCTGGGTACAACAAATAGAAAAGCTCCTCACAAGGGAGCTTTTTCTTTTTTACCCAAAGCGAAACCAAAGGATCTAAACAACTCCTGAGTGTACTACCATACCATCTAATTCTTTAGACAATAGGCTTGACTGATCTTTGGGCATAAAGTGTTAAAAAAAGGCTGCGTTCCAAGCTTTAAGGTTCAAAAGCCCCACTTATTTGGCCAGATTCTAAGGTTATAATTAATGGTGAAATTGGAGCCAAATTACCATCACTTTCAAATGAGTTCTTAACTAAAGCTACAAAACTCAAATAAATATCTTCAGGAAGTCTTTCAGGGGCAACTAACAGCAGGCCTCTTCTAGGAACTGAAGCGATCAACTCCTGTGTACCGAAATGTTCTCCCAATTTTTTCATAAACCTTACATCAAGAACCTTTTCTGAAGCAAAACTATCATCCTGAATGAGTAATACATTGTTATTCAGTTGCCCAATTTGATGCACCTCAACTTTATAATCTTCAATATTTTTTTGAGCGTAACGCTTAACATCATCTGCTTCAAGCTTAGCTAAATCGAGACCAGTAAGAAACCTGAATTCTGATATTAAATCATAACCATAAGCTTTCACTAAAAAAGTCTCTTGCTCGGTTTTTAATAAATCCTCATATACGGCACCTGATTTTATGCCAATCCAATTCCCTGGTTTTAAAACAGGAAAGATCAATTTTAAATCAATTTCTGTAGACATAGTTGAATATGGTTAAAGAAAATAATAACTATCTGTATAGGAATCATTTGGATTCACTTCTATTAGTTCACTTGGAACTAACTTATGATCAATATCTAAATTAAATCCTTTTAAAGCTGCCAGCTTAGCATAGGTTACCGCTGGAAATGATAAGATATCTTTCTGTATAATAAAAAAGCCATTATGTTTTCTGTGGAGCCTCGGCTGTAAAAGTTCATTTATACTTTGAGACATCTTATCCTCATCTTTCTCTAGCAATCCATAGAAGAAAGCTACATCAGGACGCATGTACTTGTTCGATTTTTTTGAAGCCTTTTCTGATAGGAGAGTCAATTGCTCTTTTAGCATTTCAAAATTGTTTAAAACCACTAATTGAATGCAGTACACCAAGTGCCCTCTTTGTTTTATTTTCTCAAAAGAGGTGTCTGAAAGCATTGCATACCTCTCTATGAGAGGCATGCAATCACTTAATAAAGCGTATCCGATATGTCTGAGTCCAGACGCTAAAATTTCACTATTGTGGTTTTTTATCATGTACTCATCGCACCTGCCACAGGTATACAGAAACTGTTTGGTGGCAATCAAATCTCCGTTTATGGCATATTCATATAAAGCATTCTCTTCATTTAAATAAAAAAACTTGGCTCTAACATGATTCTGAGATAACTCTTTATTGAGAGACATTGAGATTAATTCTTTTTCTCTCTCAATGTTTTCACTCCTAATTTCACTTAGTCTTTTAAGTATATCCATAATATCAACCTCCTCCTAGGTTCAGTAGGACTAATTCATTTTTGTGTATCCATCTGCGAAAAGTTCATATTATTGAAGAAAATGATATGAATCAATATAAGTTGGGTTTGGATTCACTTCTATTAGTTCACTTGGAACTAACTTATGATCAATATCTAAATTAAATCCTTTTAAAGCTGCCAGCTTAGCATAGGTTACCGCTGGAAATGATAAGATATCTTTCTGTATAATAAAAAAGCCATTATGTTTTCTGTGGAGCCTCGGCTGTAAAAGTTCATTTATACTTTGAGACATCTTATCCTCATCTTTCTCTAGCAATCCATAGAAGAAAGCTACATCAGGACGCATGTACTTGTTCGATTTTTTTGAAGCCTTTTCTGATAGGAGAGTCAATTGCTCTTTTAGCATTTCAAAATTGTTTAAAACCACTAATTGAATGCAGTACACCAAGTGCCCTCTTTGTTTTATTTTCTCAAAAGAGGTGTCTGAAAGCATTGCATACCTCTCTATGAGAGGCATGCAATCACTTAATAAAGCGTATCCGATATGTCTGAGTCCAGACGCTAAAATTTCACTATTGTGGTTTTTTATCATGTACTCATCGCACCTGCCACAGGTATACAGAAACTGTTTGGTGGCAATCAAATCTCCGTTTATGGCATATTCATATAAAGCATTCTCTTCATTTAAATAAAAAAACTTGGCTCTAACATGATTCTGAGATAACTCTTTATTGAGAGACATTGAGATTAATTCTTTTTCTCTCTCAATGTTTTCACTCCTAATTTCACTTAGTCTTTTAAGTATATCCATAATATCAACCTCCTCCTAGGTTCAGTAGGACTAATTCATTTTTGTGTTTATCTATTCCCGAAACTACTTTTGTTATCCTTTTATTATCTTTAGCCATTTCAATGATATCGGCTAAGTCATTAAGATTTCCACCTTGATTTCTCATTCTTATAAGAACATGTTCTATCCAATCATCACTCATTTGCCTAGGGAGATTGCCAGCTGCTGAAGTAAGCTGTATTGTTCCGTTAGAACTCACTTGTTTAGTTTCATTTATTAAGACATCTAATACGTTACCAGAAGCATCTTTCTTAATTAGAACTCCATCAAATCCATTATTTCCATTAAGTCCGGGCAAATGAGATGATTGAAACTCATAACCATCATGCGCTAATAAATCATTCACAAGAGCCTCAGATTGGTTTCCAAGCGTGTAGTTATCAAGATTCTTCAAATTATCAAACTTAGACTTCATTCCTAACTGAGTGTAGATTCTATCTACACTCAAATATCAAACCTAGATTAAGCCTGTATTTTTAAGCATTCTTCTAAAAGGTTGGGCTACCTAATAATCACAATCTTACCAAAATCGTTATTGAAGGCCTTGTCTTTGCCAGTGCCGCGGTGGCCCAGGTCTTGGCCGTTGGCTTTTACTTGAACACGATAGATATAGGTTCCATTCGCTAAGATGTCTCCAAATTCATCGCGCCCATCCCATGCATATTCGGTAATGTTATTGCCTACTCGAATAGGCCCTATTTCGTCTTGGGTAATTTCCCTCACCAGTTTACCAGAGACAGTAAAAATCTGAATCTTTATCTGATCTGGGACTTCACTCCCCGTTAAAGTGAATACAAACCTTACACTGGTTGAGAATGGATTAGGATAAGGATAAAAATGAGTAATACTGGATTCACTCACCACTTCAAAAGTAATTTCATAGGGCCCAACGCCTGCTAAATTACCTGATGCATCTGTGGCATTCACTTGCATTAAATATTCTCCATCACCCAAGGCGTCTGGTTGAAACTGAATTTTGAAGTTCTCGCTTTCTGTGGCTGGAACAAATGTCACATTAGGATCCGAAAAATTAATTCTTTCCCGCGGACAAGCATCGCAAATTTGGCTAAGGAAAATTTCTACACCAGTAGTATCTGTTTTGAAGAGGTAAGGATTGTTATCCCTCAATTCAATTTCTACGGAAGGTGTTGGCGAAACAATATCCCCATCAACGATATACACCCCGTCAAAGGTCACATCCATAGCGGGGTTAACGTCATCTCTCCTCACGTTGATGAAATCATCTAAGCGAATGACATTGTTGGCATAATATTGCTCAAGCTCATCTCCTGGATTTACAAATATTTCGAAGTCATTCAACCCCAATTGCCCTCTAGTCTGAATGGGGACAGAAAAGTCGAAAGACTCACCTGCAGCGATAGCTGGAATCTGAATGACAGCATTAGTCTCATTACCTGTTCCTTGATTGGTCAGCGTGTAACGAACTTTTAGCTGTCCCTGAAAACTATACTCTGAAATATTGGTAAAGCGAAACAAAGCATCAAATGGCTGTCCATCTTGTAATTCGATTTGTTCATTCTGGTCATTCTGTAGCGTGAGAATTCCTTCTGGCACTCCTTGATATGAAACAAACCAATTTTTTAACTGAGGTGGTGTGGCCGAAACCTGATCTCTTGCGCTAATAAATAGTCTGACATATGGATATTGCTGTGGGTCTATGACACTTAAGTCTAATTGGTCTATATCGTTAAGAGTAAACAAGGTAGATTCAATGCCATCTGCGGTTCTACCTCTCACCTCAAAGACAACTTCGTCTTCACCGGCATCTGCATCTATTCTTTTTGAAAGCTGACCCCACTGACTTGCAGGCCCAATAATCGGGGAAATGACAGAGCCACTATCTGTGCTTGCAAAAATAGAAGTTTGAAAGGAAATCTCTGTTTGGTTATTGGTGGTTTGGGCGCCAACAGCCACGCCTTCAATGACGGTTGCTGTACCTACTGTCTGGCCTTTCCTAGCGAAAATTATTATGGGCTCACCCGGATCGTTAGGCAAGCTACTGGTAGCCATACCTATTCGAGGCAACTGTGACCTGGCAAAATTATTCCAATTATAGGTGACGGTACCAATGCTAAACATCAATACATAATCCCCGTCATCCATACCATCAATATATCTTTTCAGGAATAAGTCATCTCCCGTTGCATCTCGGAGATTAGCATTCGTGAACCTATTGATTAATTGAGGACTAACTCCACAATTCAAAGGATCCTGACTCTCAAACTGACCCGGTGTTCTCAGTATTAAATATGGGTTTCCACTATCCTTGTCAAAAGCAATAGCATTAAGTGATTGTGTTGCGCAAGACTGTTGCTCACTAAATAATGAATTACCGTTAATCTCAATAGTCACTTCTAAAGGCTGATTGCCCAATGGGTGCTGATCACCATAAGTAACTACGTTAATGTCCGTCTGATTACCTGTGAATATAAATCTATCGTTAGTTTCGCTTTTGCTCACAGCGCTGAGACTCAATTCTCTAAATTGATCAAATTCAGTCTGAGCCCAACCTTCATCACCACCTTGAATATTTGTAAAAGTTGAAGTAATCCATGGCTGAGGGTCTGCCAATAAGTCTTCTTCAAAAATGCTTCTCCAATAATATTGAATAGTATCATTAACTGTTTGAGGGATAAGTGTCACCTCCCATTCTGCCAGTCCTTTTCCTGTAAGGGTGTTTGTTTGCTTCCATGGGCTATCAAAAGAATCAACAGTATCTATTTCTACAACAAAGTTCTTATCATTCACTTTCAAGTCCGCAGCTTGCGCAACAAGCTTAGCACTACTCACATCTAGTGTCGCAAAATTTGTTGGTGACGTATTAAAAGTACCATCTAGGTTAAAAAAGAATATAGTTTCTGCAGAGTTATTGAACTCTGAACCTTCATCAACTTCGTTAGCTAAGTCTAAAAAAACCTCAAATTTATTTTCGCCAAAGACATCCAACCCTTGGTTACTGATCTCATAGAAAACAGTATCCCTATTTTTCACAGGAGGAACTACTATTTCTGGTAACTCAATAGAAGTTCCATCAGAAAGGGTTCTTCGAACAAAAACTTTCACAGGTTGATCAGTGGTTCTACCCGCATTATTCACAATAACCCCTAAATTAAAGAAAGGAGTAGCCGCGGAAATTGGCAGCCCGTTGACTGATTGTCTGAAAATGTCTTCTTCGCGAACGATATAGTCTACTTTATCATGACCGAACACTCTAATGGCTGGATCACCTTGAAGTACAGACTGCTCAACAACCGCAAAATCGATTTCGTCAGGAGAAAAACCATTTAACTGATCTAAAATCACCTTCTGCTGAATTTGCCCAATAGACTTATTCATATAAATAGTATCAGACATATTTCTGTAGAAATTCTCTGTATACTCTCTTAATACATTAGGAATACCCACATCACTATGCGCAATGAAATTCACGGCACCCTTATCTTTTGCTGCAAGCCAGTCCTCACCGAAAGATGAGTAATAAAAAATCTCCCCTCCCCGACAACCATTTACCAAGAAAACAGGGTAACGACCTTGGTTATCATAGCCATTGGCAGGATCTGTTACACGGCCAATATCAATGTCGGTAAAATTAGCTGAGGAGTGCCCAAAAAAGGTTACAAAACCAGCTCCTTTATTGATTTCTTCTGAGATGTTAAAGTTTTGAACTGCATTATTATTCTGCTTTGAAACAGTGGTGACGGCTGCTCCCAAATAATCATCTTCAATTATTTGCTCAAAGCCATCAACAAACTCTTTGAAGCGAAAGAGTTCATCTGTCGTGAGCCCACCACTTAACTGAATGAAGTTTTTTGTCCAAGGAGAATCTTTGAGAGTAGCCTCTTTCTCCTTCACTTTATCCAAATAATTAGCCACAGACTGAGCATTAGTTACAGAAAGTCTACCCACAGGGAATGCTGGATAATGTGCTCGACCCGATAAGCCTTCGACATAGACAA
>CAYGKL010000031.1:6458-11268 GCA_964350505.1 uncultured Roseivirgaceae bacterium
TCTATTGAGCTCCTGTAATCAATGTATGCTTGAATGGGATCGTCATAAGAACCTTCAACAGGCTGTTTCAGAAAAGGGTGGGAAACAATAAAGTAATTGAAACCCGCAATATCTTGAAATTTGAATTGAACCAATTCAGGTTCGGCTATAATGAACTGATCACTATTTTTGACCAACAACTTTTGTTCTGCTTCACTAGCATTTACCCGAGTAACAAAATCTGTACCTACTAATTGGCCTTGCAGAATCACAGGGTTTTTATAATCAGTTACATCATAGAGCAAACTGTTAGAAGGAAAATTTTGAAGTGTGAGCGATTGGTCTTGATTGTTTGGCTCTATGTAAAAATACTTCTCCTCATTTTTCGAATCCAAAACTTGCGAGTACCTTAATTTCATATAACTAATGGCCATTCGGTCATCACGGTATTCATCAAAACCTAAAACCTGCACTCTTACTATTACTTGACCATCAACCACATCATCCCAATTTATTTGCAAAGTGCGTGTGCCAAAGTTATTGAACGAAAGAGTAAGGTCTTGAACCAGAGGTCTTAGGTTATCTCTATCTGGCCCTATAAATACCGAAGCCCGGTGCAAAGCAATATTATTGAAGCCTACAATCTGAAAGGTTAATTCTGGTTTGCCAGCTGACTGAACCTCATCTTCAATACCAGTAAAAATGAAATCTTTATAATCTAACTCGTTGGCTATACCGTAACTGTTCCTCATGATCTCGCGGCTCATAAACATTTGACCACGATCATATAAAGACCGTTTCACTTCACCAGTTGGGTTGCCAATTGGGAAATACTGACCGAAACTGAACTTAGCGGTTTCAAGCAAAAAAATCTCCTCTTTGTGATTCTCAACGGCCGCCAAACCCGATGGATTATTGTTCAACTCTTGCATTCTCTTTCCTGCAGTATTGCCAACCGTAAGAAAAAACGAAGTTGTGTCTGAAAAGAGATTATAGTATTTGTGAATCTGATCTTGAGCCCGATAAAAAAGCTCGGTATCTTGGGTGCCATCATTTCTTCTGCCCCAGAACTCTATATAATCTGAGCTGTCAAAAGAAGCGTCTTCCATTCCAAAAGTACGGATAGCAACTTCTTCACCCCTATGAAATAACTGGATGTTTTGCGGGTTGACTTCGGCAGGGTTAAAGCCTGCAGCAATCAATCCATCATATGTAATTCGATGGATATCGTCTTTACCAGTCTTAATTTTATAATACGCTTGATCATAATTGATCCATTCATTTCCTTGGCGCTGAGCAAAGGAAAGTTGAATAACAAAAAGAAATAAAAGCAATAACTTACTTCTCATCCTTCTCTTTCTTTTTTGTGATACGCCTCTTGTTCTTGGAATAGATACCCGGAAGTTTCTCCAAAGAATATAAAATGGAAAAAACATGAGAATATGGAGACTCGGCCACATTGCCTATGTCGGTCAATGCATAATCGATTGTAAAATCATCTAATGCTACCCCAATTCCCATATTAGGTTGAAAGCTCCAGAAAGTAGACTCCGTAGCGATATCTCCACGACTAAAATCCTTTACTCTTTGGAAGTTGCCAATACCCATTCTAAAGAAAAATTTATCTTCGTAATCAAACTCTGCTCCTATTTGCGGATCGATCGAAGCTAACCTTGACTTGACTAAGACATTCCTTCTTCCGTCAAAAGTAAAAACCAAATCTGCAGAGCCTAGAACATCTATTTTGTCATTGATTTTAAAAGATCTTGAAGCTCCAAAAATGGCCTTTGGCAGTGTAATCTCGGTTGAATTACCCGGTATCTGATTATTCGTCTGATTAAAAACTGGCGTTAGCGCCTCCTTGTTGATTGACCATGTATTGAATGTAGTTGAAACATCTCTCAACATAACCCCAAAGTCCCAGTCGTTGTATCTGTACTTGGCAGAGGCATCTAACCCAAACCCCCAAGCGGTAGCAAAATCACCAATCTTTCGTCTTATAATTTTGGCGTTAATTCCAAAAGTAAGACCTCCTCCATCTACAAAACTCTCTCCAGCAATAAAGCTCACTCCTCTTGCATAAGAAAATACGAAAGCCATATCTGCGGCAGTGAAAAAGTTGATTCTTGAATAATCAATTCTTCCTTGATCATCAAAAAGTAAGCGCGTATCGGGAATGTCATCTATTCCAAGTCGAATAAAAGCCAAGCCCATGTGAGAATCGGTGTCAATGGCCATTGCTGCTCCTATGTAGTCGTAATTTGCAACTCCTGCAAAATAGGCAGCATGCTGAAAGGAAAGTTGGTATCTGTATTCTATATCTGTGAGAGCAGCTGGGTTCCAATAGACTGCAGTTACGTCATCCGCCACGGAGGTCATCGCATTAGACATAGCCAATGACCTTGCTCCAACACCAATGGCTAGAAACTCATTGCTATACTTTGGAGAGCTCTGAGCCAAAACTATGGTGGAAGACAAAAATATAGGGATGAGAAGCACCCCCTTTAATATGTAAACAGCTAAGTGTTTCACGCTTTGTTGTATGTACTACAATTCAAAATTAATTATACCTACTCGTAATTGCAGCATTTTTATTATTCAACCGCAAGAAAGTTTTTTTATTATTGAAATCCTCTCATTTGACCCCTAAAACCGCGTTTACAACAATAGACATATAACAAGGTAATATTTTTTATATAGTACTATGTAACACATAGTACCTTCTTTCGTATATTTGCACAAGGTTTAAAACTAAAATAGATGAATTTAGAAAATACACAGGTGCAGATGCGAAAGGGAATACTCGAGTTCTGCATACTGCATATCATTTCGCGAGGAGAAGTCTATGCCTCTGATATGTTAGTGGAATTGACATCAGCGAAAATTATGGTGGTAGAAGGTACACTGTATCCATTACTCACCAGATTACGCAAAGCTGGATTGGTGGAATATAAATGGGTTGAATCCAACTCAGGTCCGCCCCGCAAGTACTACACTATCACATCAATAGGTCAAGAGTTTGTCGATAACCTCGACAATACTTGGCAAGAATTGGTCAATTCCACCACACAAATCATCACAAAAAAATCTAAGTAATGGTCATGAAGAAGAACATAAGCATCAATATAAGTGGCATCATTTTCCACATTGAAGAAGATGGTTACAAGAAACTCAAAGGCTATCTCGACTCTATCAATAATTATTTCAACAGTTATGACGACAGTGAAGAAATCATTGCCGATATAGAAAGTAGAATTGCCGAAATATTTCTGGAAAAACTAGAGGATGGTGGCAAGCAGGTAATTTCAAGCGAAGAAATTAATCAGCTCATCAGCACTATGGGCGAAATCTCTGACTTCGAGGCAATGGAAGAAGAGGATGACTTTGCTTCGCCTCAAAAAAGCTCTCAAAAACAGCAAGAACCTTCTGGTACAAAAACCAGCTCTCAAAGCGATTATGAACCTCGCAAACTTTATCGAGACCTGAATAACCAAATCATAGGTGGTGTATCTTCTGGTGTTGCACGCTATTTTAATATTGATCCTCTTTGGATCAGGATAGCCTTCGTGTTAAGCTTTTTTGCAGGTTTCGGAATTATCATTTACATCATTATGTGGATTGTAATTCCAGGCAACAGCCAGCTGAAAGATGATGACTCTATTAAGAAGTTCTATCGAGATCCTGACGATCGGGTCTTGGGTGGTGTTGCTTCCGGATTAGCTAACTACTTCAAAACAGATACGATTGTATTCCGGATTATATTCATTGTTCTATTCTTTGGATTCGGAACTGGTTTCTTAGCGTATATTATCCTGTGGATCATTGCTCCACAGGCTAAATCGCTTACAGACAAAATGCAAATGAAAGGCGAAAAGGTCACCCTTTCGAATATTGATTCTAACATTAAGAGAGGAAAAGTAGAAGACTTAAGCCCTAAAGGGGAAGGTGCATTCACTAAAATATTATTGTTTCCATTTAGGCTTCTGGGTAGAATCTTCCGAGCTATTGGAAGTGCATTATCTCCACTATTACTCTTTATAGCAGCAGCCTTCAGAGTATTTATTGGAGCAATTATCTCTATGGCAGGGCTTTCAGTTATGTTCAGCCTCTTGGTTACTACAGGCGTTTTGCTTGGTCTGAGTAATGGAGACTGGTTCTACAATGGTAACAGATGGATGGAATTTCCATTCGATGTATTTTTGAATACCGTGCCAGAAATTGGCATCCTTTTCGTTTTTGCAGCCATATTCATTCCTTTCTTATATGTGTTTATAGCTGGTATAACCATAATAGCTAAACGCAAAATTATGAGCAGTTCAGTTGGGTGGAGTATTCTTGGTATTTGGATGATTGCGGTTCTTGGCACTTTTGCAACTATTCCAAATGTGGTAAGAGATTTTAGAGATGAAGGCTATAATGATGAAACTGAAGTTTTAGCCATCGAAGCAGATACTGTTACACTCAGCATCAAAGACTATAACAATATATCTAGAAGAAACTCTCGATATAATGACAGAAGAGAATTTGACTTCGACTCAGAGTTTACTGACCTTGACATACGCGCCAGCAAAGACAATACATGGAGACTTGAAAAGAGAGCCACTGCAAGAGGCAGAAACCTTGAGGATGCTGATAGAAATGCAGCAGATATTATTTACAACTACAGCATCAATGGTGACGAGATTGTTTTCGATCGTGAATTAAGCTTATCTAATGAAGCTAAGTTCAGGTTTCAAGACCTTGACATGACGCTTTACATTCCAGTGAATCAGCCCTTCAAGGTATCTAGAGATATGGAAAAGCTGTTGAGCTACTTCAGCTATCGATATAA
>CAYGKL010000031.1:11368-30063 GCA_964350505.1 uncultured Roseivirgaceae bacterium
ACTCTTGATAAAACTACCTAAACTGAATAACCTTAACATTACTGAATCTGCAAATGTGAAGTTAAATAGCCGCTCCCTAGAAGAAGTGGCTATTACAACATCCGGAGATTCACGACTCAACCTCATGGGTGAACTTGATCGGTTATCATTAATCATTAGAGATGATAGTCGAGTAGATTCTGAAGCTAGAGTGAGGGAGGCTAAAATGAGCATCTCTACCAATGGAAGGTTTTACGGATATGATGGAAGAATTTCTAAGTGTGATTTAACTACTTCTTCAGAAGCTAGAGCAAGGCTCAACGTTTCTAATTATTTAGAAGTAGACGCGGGTGGTTTTTCTTCTGTCAGATACAAAGGTTCTCCGCGTTTAGAAATAAAAGACAAGTCTAGTTCAGCTGTAGTGAGTCAATATTAATTGCATAACTCACTGATAAACAAACCATTTATTACCTTTACGTTGTATCCATGAAGCAGAAATAAAAAAATCTGCAACGTGCATGCAACGTTTTTTATTATTCATACATCTACCTTGTGTAGTCAACCAAACCATGCTTCAAATCAAAAGGTCAAAAACTGAAGAGAGGCTTCTCGAAGCTTGCCGAAAAGGCGACAGGAAAGCGCAAAGGGACTTATACGAAAAGTATTCGGGCCTAATGTTTTCTGTTTGCCGCAGGTATATCAATGAGCCAGAGGCTGCTGAAGATGTGTTGGTGTGCGGATTTATGAAAGTGTTTAGTAAAATCGATCAGTTCAAAAATGAAGGCAGCTTTGAAGGCTGGGTTCGAAGAATAATGGTCAATGAATCACTCTCATTCATCCGGAAAAATAAAAGCCTGTATATGCAGGTAGAGATTGATCAAGCAGAAAGGGAGCCAGACTACGGTCAGCTTCAAAACCACTTGGAAACTGAAGATTTAATGAAAATGATCTCCAGACTTCCTACGGGCTATAAAACTGTATTCAACCTCTACGCCATTGAAGGTTTTTCGCACAAGGAAATTGCCGAACAACTTGGGATTAGTGAAAACACTTCTAAATCTCAGTTGAGTAGAGCTAGAGCTCATTTACAAACGCTCTTGATCGAGGCAGAGAATTATTTGAATAATAAATTATTGAGTAATGAAGGATAATAGACTTGATGATCTCTTTCGTAACGGACTTGAATCATACAAAATAACTCCTCCCCAAAATGCTTGGGCTCAAATTGAGGAAGGCCTTCCCAAAAACAAGAAAAAAGGAGCATACTTCTGGTTTAGCATTGCTGCTTCCATCATGTTATTGGCAACTATCGGTTGGTTAGCATTTTCAAATAGTGATATATCGCAAAATGCAGCTCAAGAGGTTCTTTCTGAAAACAATTCAGAAGTAAACGAAACAATAGCCTCTCAACCTGAAGATAAGGTTGATTTAAACAACTCACCACTGGCTCAAGAAAATCAGGCTCCTATCGAACTAATTGAAGCTCTAGAGAGTCAAACCGATAACATGCCCGCTCTAGTAGCCGGCAATGAAGCCTTAGATACTGAGCAATTAACAGAATCTATTATTTCGGCAAGTAATTCATGGATTGATGAATCCTTTGAACTTAAGGTTCAGCCTATCCATCCAAAATTATTAGCTAGGTCCCCGTTTCTAGTCACGAATTACGCTTCTTTCAAGCTGAGCCTTAATTCAGACATGCTTATGCAAAATGTTATTGTAAGCCCTCAAGAACTAGAAGCAATGGAGGATGGTCAGAAGAAGAAATTCGGATTTCTCCATAGCATTGTCTCTGTTGCTAAAGGAGTGAACAACGGAAGTAAAGCAATTGCCGAAATAAGAAAGTCCAAAAACGAGTTCATCACCAATGACCTTAAATATGGTCAAAAGACCGATGAGGATGTCGAAAAAGTTGATGACTCACCTTCCAAACAAGATTAACAACTCAAAATAAATAAACGATGAAAACTACCTTTAAACTCACCTCACTAATCGTGTTGGTCGCATGGTTGGTGAACCCAAACCTAAAAGCTCAAAGTGCCCTTTCAGATGACTTAACAATCACTTCGGATGTTTTAGGAAATGAATTAACACTGTGGCAAAACCTGAAAGGATTAAACCCAGAAAATTCACTTAGAATTGAGGAGAGAGATCTTCAGACTTATGGCAGAAAATCCTTAAATCAAATCAAAAGTGCCAATTGGGAACGCGAATTTGATATTGACAAATACTACCCAAGAAGAGGAACAGACAATTTTGTAAATATCTATCTCGGACTGAATAATTGGATAGAAGATGGAGATTTACCCAATAGTGATGAGCTATATAGCCTCATTCCCCTCAATTCGTGGTACTTCGGAATCAATTTCGACAACGTAACTCATTTGTTAGGCCCACTTTACTTAGACTGGGGAATTGGTGCTAGCTTTCTAGACTATGCCTTTGAGAACACTCGAGTAGATGTAATCAAAGAAGATACTGGGATTCTTTTTCAGGAAGTGGCCGACATCACAGGCAGAAAAAGCAAAATTAATGCTGGCTATTTGAATGTTCACTTTGTTCCAACTTTCTCATTTGGTAGATACAGAGACTTCCGTGTCGGGTTTGGGGTATATGGTGGCTATCGCATAAGTAGTAATACCAAAATGAAGTTCGATGATTCAAACGGAGATAAACAAAAAGAAAAAATCAATGATAGTTTCCACATCAATCCTTTTAAGTATGGTTTCCGTGGAACAATCGGTTGGGATTCCTTCGACCTTTTCTTCAACTATGATTTAACTGAATTCTTTGATGAAGACATTGCAGCACCAAGATTGACACCTGTCACTTTTGGAGTAATATTCTAATCATAACTCAAAACAGTAAACGAAAAACAACATGAAAAAAATAATACAAACTTTCCTTTTCAGTCTGATATTGGTCATGTCAGCCTCTCAATTACAAGCGCAATGGCGCTGGACAAATTATGGCGAAGTAGAAAAGCTAGATACCATTATCAGTATACCCAAGGTAGACGGTAACAAAATCTATATCTCAGATAATGACTTTCACCTAAGAATGGGATTTTTAGGAATTGAGTTTGAAGTGGAGGATAGCAATCGTTGGAATTGGGATGACGATGTAGATTGGAGAAATAGAAGGAGACCAAGAACCATAGAGTATTATGAACAACACGATCATGGTACATTGAGAGGGCTAAATTTTGAAATTGGTTTTAACAACTTCTTGCAAGATGGCGAGTTTCCATCTTCAAGCGATTTATACCAAATAAAACCAATCAGCTCTGTTTATGCAGGTCTTGTTTGGAACCACACAAGCTACGTTTCTGGACCCTTATATGTAGAATGGGGAGGAGGCTTTAGCTGGTATAACTTCAAGTTCGAAAATGCAGCTACACGTTTAGATCCTAACGGTGGTCAGCTCAATTTCATAGAAGCTAATGGACTTAATAGCATCATTAAAAGTAAATTAAAAGTGACTTACCTGACTTTTCAGGCTATCCCAATGTTCGATTTCGGAAAAGGGAAAAGAATTGTAAGACGTTTTGCGGAAGATGATGTGCGCGTTGGCTTCAGTGCTAGAAGAGGCTTCAGAATTGGCGTTGGCCCATATGTTGGCCTAAGGCTGAACAACAAAGCCAAGTATATTTATCGTAATGATGATGGTCGCCAAAAGGATAAAGAAAAAGGAGGCTTCTTTGTGAATGACTTCAGATATGGTCTTCGAGCTCAAATTGGCATCAACGGTTTTGATATGTTTATGACCTACGACTTTAATGAACTGTTCGAAGAGGGTAGAGGCCCCGCATTAAATCCAATCACTGTAGGTGTTACTTTCTAGGAATAGCCGAAACTGACAAAATATTTAACTAATAAACAGCCCACGATTTAAATCGTGGGCTGTTTATTTATTGTAAAATCGAAAGGTTTTAACAATGTATTATCCTTCCATCCATTTCTTTTCATCTCCCTTCAATTTCAACAGATTAGAGAAATACCTCCCCGAGGGTCTGTTGGCAGTCATCAAAATCAGAAATACAGTGAAGACCATGGCGTATATCATGTCACCTTTTTCATATAAGCCATAAGCACCAATTCCAGCACCAATTGCCCAAAGCACGTTGCGATAAATTATTGGCCTTTTCAGCATTGAAAGTTTCACGTCTAATTCCTTAAATGGCTCGGTAGCTTTTCGCATATCTCTAGCCCAAGTGGCAGTGGTTCGCATCATTACATAACCAACTCCTATGGCCATTACACCATGAAACATGAGATCAGGATCTTCAAAAATTACAGAACGCAAACTTCCGTCACTTTCCTTTTCTAGCAACACCCAACCAAATGCCAATAGCGGAACAGACAATAATAGGTAGATAACAGATTCAAGTTTTTTAAAGAAGCTGTTCTTATCAAATTCAGGGTTGTTTAAATTCATAAAACAGATGATTTGGCTGTAAACAATTATTTGCTAACGAACGTTAGTATGCATATCTTTGGAGTGAATGGAAACACTGGTTAAGAAATCACGCAAGCAACAAATAGAAGAGAAAGCAACCAAACTATTTCGTGAGAAAGGTTATGCGGCAACTTCTATGCGAGATTTAGCTCAAGTACTTGGTATTGAAGCAGCAAGTCTCTATTCACACATCAAATCTAAAGAAGAAATTCTTCAAAAAATATGTTTCCGGATGGCAAAAGAATTTTTTGAAGCATGGAAAGAAGTGGAGATTGAGACAGGTAGCAATGCTGCCAAAATGGAAAAGGCAGCAATAGCCCATGTGAAGGTGATCACAAAAAACACAGATGCTTCAGCTGTTTTCTTCCATGAGTGGAGACACATGAGTGAACCACACCTATCTGATTTTCTCAGTATGAGAGAAGATTATGAAGGTAGGTTTAAAACAATTTTAAAGAATGGGATGTCCTCGGGAGAGTTTGAGCAAGTGGATGAAAAATTCATGATGTTAACAATTCTCTCTTCTCTTAACTGGACCCATAATTGGTACAAACCAACAGGAAGCCTAAGCCCTGAAGAAGTAGGCAAACAATTAGCAAACTTGATTTTAAACGGATTAAAAAAATAGCATTATGTACGGAGGTGGAAACGTTTTTGAAACCATGAAGGCCACTGCATTAGCAGATGAAGATCCAATAAAAGTAGCAGAATTCGAAGCAAGAATTGATAGAGGCGAAAAGATTGAGCCTACCGATTGGATGCCTCAACTCTACAGAAAACAACTGATTAGAATGATTGAGCAACATGGTCATTCTGAAATTATTGGTGCTCTTCCCGAAGGTACGTGGATAACCCGTGCACCTGGGTTTAAAAGAAAGTTAGCCTTAATGGCCAAAGTACAAGACGAAGTAGGTCATGCTCAATTACTTTACGCTGCCGCTGAAACATTGGGCAAGTCGAGAGAGCAAATGATTGAAGACTTAATTTCAGGCAAGTCGAAATACTCTAACATATTCAATTATCCAGCCTTCACCTGGGCAGACTCTTGCTTCATTAGCTGGCTGGTTGATGCTGGTGCTATTGTGAATCAATTGGCTAACTCAAAAGGTAGCTATGGACCTTATTGCAGAGCGCTAGAGCGTATTTGTGCCGAAGAATCATTCCATTTAAAATACGGGCACCATTGTGTAATTCATTTAGCAACAGGCACTAAAACTCAGCGTGAAATGATGCAAGCCGCTGTAAACAGATGGTGGGCACCTATGATGCACTTCTTTGGGCCTTCAGACAAAATCTCTGTTCATTCAGAAATACTTATGAAGTGGAAAGTAAAGATGGCCTCTAATGATGAGTGTCGTCAACAGTTCCTTGATATGTATGTACCAAAAATTTGGGAACTTGGATTAACCATTCCTGACCCACAATTGAAAAAGAATACCGAAACTGGTGAGTGGACTTTCACTGAACCAGACTGGGATGAATTTAAGCGAGTGATCAATGGTGATGGCCCTTGTAACAAGGAGCGTATAGCTGTTAGAAGAACTGCAGAAGAACGAGGTCGTTGGGTAAGAGAGGCTTTGTTGGCTCCTAAGGCAAAGTATGTAACCCCATTAGCTTAATACGATGTTAGAATCTTTAGACCCAAGGGTTAACCGATTAGGAATGCCTAATGATTTCGAAACTCCTATGGCTTCAAAAGAAGTCTTGGATCAGTTCGAAACTTACGAGGCATTTGTGCAAGTGAAAGAAGGGAAACCTTTGGAGCACGTAGGCATTGTTCATGCACCTAATGAAGAAATGGCTTTCCTATTTGCCAAAGAGCAATATAGCAGACGAGGTATGTTTTGTAATTCACTTTGCGTGATCAAAACTGAAAACATAAAAGTGACTCCCTATTCTGAGAATAATATAGACATCTATGATTCATTCACAGGTAAATACTCTGGAAGTGAGTCAGATTCATTTGAGGTTTTCCATTTGACCAAAAGAGGAAAGCAACATAAGTATGAAGGTAATGTATTGGCGAAAGATTTCGATGATGCCATACTCGCAGCAAAGGAAGCATATCCTAGAACCAAACCAGTTTTAAGTGTTTGGATGGTAAGGTCTGAAAACATTTTTGTTTCTGATGAAGAGGATAAGGATATGTGGGATACATTGAAGGATAAGCAATATAGAGATGCAATTGATTACAGGGCATCCGATAAGATCAAAGCATTTAAAGAAGAGCAAGCATCATGAATACCGAGGGACTTAAGGAATTGATCTATAAAATGGCTGATGATCTTTTGATCTTAGGCCATAGAAACTCAGAATGGACAGGTTTTGGCCCATTGCTAGAGGAGGACATTGCTTTCTCATCGATGGCCCAAGACAAAGTTGGCCAAAGCTGGCAGCTTTATAAGATTCTCAATACGTTAGGTGAGAATGACCCAGACACCGTGGCCTTTATGCGCAACTCTGAGCAATTCCATAACTCACAGTTTTGTGAGCTTCCAAATGGAGAGTATGATTTCAGTTTAATCAGACATTTTCTCTTCGACACAGCAGACCTTATTCGATACCAAATGCTTTCCAATTCAGCTTATACTGATTTGGCCAACTTGGCTAAAAAGGTGAAGGGTGAAACAAAGTATCATTCAATGCATGCCAAGATCTGGATCAAGCAATTAGGTTCAGCTACGACTGAAAGCATCAGAAGACTTCAGCAATCATTAGATTACGCTCTTCCTTATGCCCTAGGCATGTTCGAAACATCACCATTTGAGCAAGAGAATATTGATTCAGGTGTTTTTGCCGGAGAAGAAGCTTTAATGGAGGCATGGAAGGCAGAAGTTGAGAAAGTCATCTCAGAAACACAGTTACTATTGCCTGATTGGTCAACCATCACCCCTGTTGTTGGAGGAAGAAAAGGTGTCCACACCGAATACCTTCAACCTTTATTGGACGAAATGTCTGAAGTGTTTAAAGTTGACCCAACAGCAGATTGGTAGTTGATAAGCTGAAGTAAGTGAATTAGGGAGTTGTATTGAAAATTGAGACATGGAGAAGGAAATCACTACAGAACAAATTAAGGAATGGTTGGAGGTAGTTAAAGACCCTGAAATTCCTGTGCTCTCTTTAAATGATTTAGGGGTAATCACTGGAATAGACATCAACTCCGACAAGGTGACTGTAAACATGACTCCAACCTTCGCTGGTTGCCCAGCTATGGATGTGATGCAGTCAGACGTTGAGGAGGTCCTAAAAGAAAAGGGAATTGAAAACTATGAAGTGAGAGTTTCTTTCGACACCCAATGGAACTCTAATATGATCAGTGAAAAGGGTAGAGTAGCTTTGGCTCAATTCGGCCTTGCCCCTCCTCCAAAGCACAATATGATTGTTGATATTGATATTATTGAACACGCCAAATGCCCAAATTGTGGGAGTGACAACACCGACATGAAAACCCCATTTGGGCCAACACTGTGTCGATCGATTCACTACTGCAACAACTGCTTTAACGCCTTTGAGCAATTCAAACCGCTTTAAATCTTCTCCCAGAGACTATCCACAAATAGGCCATCTTGATCAATGTAGTTTTGCTTGATTTTAAAACCTGATTTTTCGGCTGCCTCTTCTATCATAGCAAAAGAGTATTTCTGTGATATTTCTGTGTGAATGGCTTCCCACTCCTTGAAGGAAACCGTCTTTCCAATCGCCTCGATAAAAACTTCTTGATCACAATTACTGATGATATAACTTCTTGTTTCACCTGTAACCGGATCATATGTAGGATAATGCAGAAATTGATTCAGATTAAAATTACCGCCTAATTCCTCATTAATTCTTTGAAGTAAATTGAAATTAAAGTCTTTTGTAACACCCTTCTGATCATCATAAGCTGACAAAATCGTTCTTGGATTCTTCATCAAATCGAAACCAATGAAAAGTAAGTCTCCCGAAATTAAGTTGGCAGAGAGCGTTTTTAAAAAACCCATGCCCGACTGCGTATTGAAATTACCAATGGTTGAGCCTAGAAAAAGCACTACTTCTCTTTGCAAATGATTCTCCTTCAACTTACCCAAAGCACTAAAGTAATCGCCTTGAATAGGCTCGACTTTTACTTCAGGCAACTCCTTATGTATAGAGGCTTTCAACTGCCTCAGTACATTCTCCGAAATATCGATGGGACTGTAGACAAAATCTACTTTGGATTGCATGAAATGGTTCAACAAAATCTTGGTCTTTTTACCATCTCCAGCTCCAAGCTCTACTAACCTAAAGCTCTCATCATTTCCTAAAAATGACTTTAGAATGTTCTCTTTATTCTCCTTGATAATCTTTTCCTCTGTGCGAGTTAGGTAGTATTCATCCAGCCCCATAATCTTCTGAAAAAGCCTATCTCCCTCAGCATTATAAAAGTACTTGGAGGAAAGCCTTTTAGGGCTCTCTTTTAACCCTTGTATGATATCTTGTGCGAAGCTTTTCTGAGCTTCAATTAATTCTGTCATTCTAAATGTATTGTGCTAATCTGAACCCAGTGAAATGCCAACGCAAATGCGGGTGAAAGAAATTTCTGTAAGTTGATCGTATATGGTTTTGGGTAGTAGCAAAAGAGCCTCCCCTCAACACCATTTGGTTGATCATGAATTTACCATTGTACTCTCCTAAGGCTCCATCTATCTTCTTATAAAATGGATAGGGCAAATAAGCGGAGTTTGTCCACTCCCAAGCATCACCATAGAATTGAGGATTGTCTCCCCTTCTAGGCATGGTTCTGAAGTTTCTATCATCCATGAAATTAGCCTCCGCTGGAATATTGGGAGAATACTTGTTGCAAGCCACTTCCCACTCAAATTCGGTTGGTAAGCGCATCCTTTTCCACTTGGCAAAGGCGTCTGCTTCATAAAAACTGATATGAGATACAGGTTCATCTAGATTAATCCTTTCCTTCCCCGAAAGTGTATAGTAGAACCATTCTCCATTTTCTTTAAGCCAATAGAATGGGGCACGAATATTCTCTTTCTTCACCCATTCATGGCCTTCCATGAGCCAGTGATTGAAATCTTGGTAACCTCCAGCTTCTACAAATTCCATAAACTCACCATTGGTAACTAGTCTATCCTGAACTTCGAAACCATGGAGATGCACCTTATGAACTCCTTCTTCATTATCGAAATGAAAATCTTCTCCTTGGTAGCCGATCTCATAAAGCCCTTCTTCAATCTTCAACCATTTGGTGTCTAAATTTGGTTGGTAAGTTGAGTCAGGATTAAATCTTTTATAAGTAGGGAAAAGGGGGTTAATCCCTAGAATATGCTTGATATCATAAACCAATAACTCCTGATGCTGCTGTTCATGATTGATGCCAATTTCGAATACTGAAAGCTGCTCTGCATTCAACTTATGGTTCTTCAAAAAATGTAGAACGTGCTCATCTACATAATTACGATAAGCCATAATCTCTTGCACCCAAGGCCTGCTCAATGCGCCTCTTTCAGAGCGAATCCAGCGCTCCCCTTCATTCTCGTAGTAGCTATTAAAAAGGTAAGGATAGTCTTTATCAAACAACCGATAATCGGGGACATTCTTAGAAAGGATGAACATCTCAAAGAACCATGTAGTATGAGCCAAATGCCACTTTGGTGGACTTACATCTACCACTGGCTGTACGACAAAGTCTTCGGGTTGCAAAGGCTCACAAATCTCAAGAGTAAGCTTTCTTGTCTCTTCAAATTGCTGAATTAGCCTACTTTTAGTTTGGCTTTGACTTAGGGTCGCTCGATCCATAGTTTGAATTAATACATAATCAACTTAAAGACAAAGGTGAAGGTTTCTTAATCCGGAATTAGTCGCTTAAAAAACAAAAAAGCCACAGATTGTGGCTTTACTTATTTCGGTTTTGAATCTTTATCCAATCTCTATCACCACATCGTCTGTCAAAGGATGACTCACGCATGGGAGCACATAGCCTTCATCTAACTCGGCTTGTGATAGTCCTTCATCCTCATCCATTTTCACTTTTCCTGAAAGGCACTTTCCACGACAGGCCGTGCAAAGACCGCTTTGGCAAGAGAATGGCAGATCAATATCTTCTTCCAAGCCCTTCTCCAAAATAGTTTCGCCCGGTTCTACAGTATATTTATATTCATCTCCATCGTAAATGACGGTGACTTCTCTTGCGATAACTTTATCTGAAGACTCATTCACGGCATCAGCTTTTACCGAAGTATCAGTTGTGAAGCTCTCCTTTCGGATCAAGTGCTCAGCAACACCTAAGTCTTTCAATGAATTAACAGCAATATCCATCATAGGTGTTGGTCCACAAATGAAATACTCTGCCGAGATATCGTTTAATTTTTCAACAACCTCTTTTATGATAGCTTGTGTAAGGTATCCTTCATGAGCGGCATAATTATCAGCATTGCTTTCCAGCACATGGACGACATCAAACCTGTCTTCGCTTTTCAAGCTCTCAACCTTGGACTTGAAGATGATATTCGCTACATCCCTGTTGGCATAAAGGAGCGTCACTTTTGAATTAGGCTCTTCGCTAAGCGTTGATTTAGCCAATGACATTAATGGAGTAACACCACTTCCACCACCAATTAGAACTATGTTTCTGCTATTCGAAGTAGAGAAATCAGTAGTGAAATTACCAAGAGGTTTCATCACCTTGAGAATATTACCTGCTGACACATTTGAGTTCAAATAATTTGAAACCTTCCCACCTTCTACTCGCTTCACTGCCACTGCCGGATATTCATCGACAAACGGGGATGAACAAACAGAATAAGCTCTTCTTTCCTCTTTGCCGTCTACTTCAACAATTATGGTAAAAAACTGACCAGACTTATACTCAATCTTACCATTTTCAGGGTATTCAAAGTGAATAGAAACTGCATCTTCAGTTTCTCGAACTACTTCTTTCACCTTCAGTTCAATGACTCCAGTATCTTGCTTCTCTACTTTTTCTTTGTTTTTCTTGAATAAGCCAAATGCCATGCTGAATTTTTTATTTTCTCCAATACAACCCAATGATTGGCAAAGGGTTTTGTTTTCGGTTGCAAAAGTACTGACTAATACACTAGAAATGAAGCAAACTATAGACATTAGCATTGAATTTTGGTGAGCTAGTAGATTGATTTTGTATCTTTGCGCTTTCCAAAAAACAATCTCTTTTCATGGATTTAAGCAGTTTAACAGCCATTTCCCCAGTAGATGGTAGATATAGAAGAGTCACCAAAGATCTTGCTGATTACTACTCAGAATTTGCACTTATAAAATATAGAGTGGAAGTTGAAGTGGAGTACTTCATAGCCCTGTGTGAAATGCCTCTTCCTCAGCTTGCCAAAGTGCAGACAAGCGCTTTCGAAGGACTAAGAAACATCTATGAAAACTTTAGTTTGGAAGATGCCAATGGCATTAAGGAAATAGAGAAAACGACTAATCACGATGTGAAAGCTGTCGAATATTTCTTGAAAGAAAAATTTGATGGATTAGGCTTAAGTGAAGTGAAAGAGTTCATTCACTTTGGACTTACCTCGCAAGACATTAACAACACCTCCATTCCGCTATCACTGAAAAGAGGTTTGCATGAGGTAATTGAACCAGCCATACTTGAAGTTAATGACCTGATTAAAGGGATGGCTGAAGCATGGAAAGCGATATCTATGTTGGCAAAAACGCATGGCCAACCAGCTTCACCAACACGTTTAGGGAAAGAGATGGCAGTGTTCGCAAAACGGATTGACGAACAATTAATTTATTTAGGCGATGTGCCTTTTGCTGCTAAGTTTGGTGGGGCTACAGGTAACTTTAATGCGCACCACGTGGCCTACCCAGAGAACGATTGGATTGAGTTCGGGGATAACTTTGTAAGTCACTATCTCGGGCTCCAAAGGAGCCATCCTACAACCCAAATTGAGCATTATGATCACCTTGCTGCATTGTGCGATGTAATAAAGAGAATTAACACCATACTGATAGATTTCTCGAGAGATGTATGGCAGTACGTTGCTATGAATTACTTCAAGCAGAAAATTAAAGCTGGTGAAATTGGGTCATCAGCAATGCCACATAAAGTGAACCCAATAGACTTTGAAAATGCCGAAGGAAACTTTGGTATTGCCAACGCACTTTACGAGCACCTTTCTGCCAAACTACCGATTTCAAGGTTGCAGAGAGATTTAACTGACTCAACCGTATTAAGAAACATTGGTGTGCCTTTGGGCCACACATTAATTGGACTAAAGTCTTTGGTAAAGGGCATTAACAAATTGGAATTGAATCAATCAGCGATAGATGCTGACTTGGATGATAACTGGGCTGTGGTTGCTGAGGCTATTCAAACCATACTTAGAAGAGAAGGCTATCCTAAACCATACGAGGCGTTAAAAGGCCTAACTAGAACCAATACTAAGATTACTGAAGTTACAATCAAGGAGTTTATTCAAACCTTAGATGTTACGGATGAAATAAGGCAAGAGTTAAACAACATCAGTCCATTCAATTATACTGGAGTATAAAAGAAAAGGCCTCTTGAAAATTCAAGAGGCCTTTTTTAACCAATTACACGAATAAATTATTTTTGTTGAACTTCAATTACAGAATCAGTCTTTGGATCATACTCCAAAAGTGGATTGTAAAGAAGCTCATTATTCTTAAAGTCGTACAGCGTCAAAGATCTTAACTCGTAATATGCCACCCAATACTGCTGAAGAGCACTGATATAATTTCTAATCGCTGAATCCTTGGTATCTCTTGCGTTGTTCAACTCTAAGATTTGTACTTGACCAGCTAAATATCTACCATTAGTAATTTCAAACCCTTTAAGAGCAATCTCCTGACGTTTCAATGAAATCTCAATTTGACTTACGATTTGACCAAAGTTTCTTACAGCATTGGCAATCTCTTGTTCAAAGTTGATCATGTTCTGCTCAACCGTAAACTCGGTATTCTTTTGTCTTTCACGAGCCTGATTCATCCTAGCCTTATTCCTACCTCCATCCAATATTGGCAGGGCAAACCCCAGAGTTACTCTCGAACCAGTAGCTACATTAGCTCCATTATAAACCCCATTAAGATCATTCGTCTGAGCACTGTTATATCCAAAAGAGGCATTTAAAGATGCATTAAATCTTCTTGCCCTAGCATCAGCCACTTGACGTTCCGCATTCAGCCTTTGTATTTGGAAATCTAAGAACTCAGCCCTGTTGTTTTTTGCATACTCCAAAGCCTCTTCATAGTCAATCTCAAAGCCAGGAGCCTCTGCAGGCGGCACTAATTCAAGTTTCACATCATCAGTTAAACCAATATAGTTCCTTAATTCAAGTGATCTAGTTTGAACATCTAACTGAGCTTGTTGCGCATTACTTGTTGCAGTAATAAGATTCAGTTCGGTCTGCAAAAGCTTATCTTCTGTCGATGTACCAATGTTGTATCTTCCTTGCTCGATTCTATAAATGGTATCGTTAGCAGCAGCATTTTGCATTTCAATTTCCAAATTCTTTTGCTGTACAAGTAGCTGGAAAAACAACAAGGCAGCTATCCTAGAGGTCTCTTCAATATCCTGAACATAACTTCTTTTAGATTGCTCATATTCCAAAGGCTGTGTTAATCTATCCCACTTAAATGGATTCAAATTGAACAAAGGTTGATTAATAGAAAACCCTATTGGATCACCTTGATATCTAGTAACATCTCCGGCAAAGTCATCAAATCGCTGCAATCTAGTATCGAAAGAAACAGTGGTGTTTGTCCAAGGTAAAACCTGCTCTAGTCCCAAACTGAAATCAGAAGTATTTTGATTTACGTTTCGAAACTGCACAGACCCATCAGGTTGAGTAATAGGAGTTGCTCTATTCACATAACCAGGCAAAGTACCTCTTAATAAGAGCTGTGGCCTCAACTGAGACTTATATACCTGATAACTCCAGTAACCTAAAGTTCTTGAAGTCTCTGCTTGTTTAGCACTTCTTGAGTTTGCTTTAGCCAAGCGAATGGTTTCTTCTAGTGTAAGCACCTTTGTTTCCTGAGCTAGAGAAACTCCAGCAAGGCAAAAGAATGCTATGAATAAATAAATGACCTTTTTCATATCGTTAATGTTGTTTATTCGTGTCTTAATGAGCTGATTGGATCTTGACTTGCCGCTCTTTTCGCTGGAGTAATTCCAAAAACTAGCCCAACAGTTGCAGCTACCCCAAAAGAAATGAGTATTGAACTGAAACTGATTGCAGTTGGAAAATCAGCCAAATTAGAAACTGCATATGCCAATCCTATTCCTAAAATAACTCCTACAATCCCCCCTGTAATGGAAATCATCACCGCTTCAAAAAGGAACTGCATGACAATATCTGAGGATTTGGCACCAATTGCCAAACGTAAGCCAATTTCTTTTATGCGCTCCATCACTGAGGCCAGCATGATATTCATAATACCAATACCACCCACAAGCAGTGAAATAGCAGCAATTGCAGCCAACACGATGTTAAAAATATTCTGAGTTCTCTGCTGTTGTTTTAGTAGAAGCTCAGGTATAGTGATTTCAAAATCTACAACTCCATAATGTCTTCTTTCCAGCATTCTAGAGAGCACATCTGCAGTTGGGTTCAATTTCTCAGACTCTTCCACTTGAACCACTAGCCTATCAATTTGATGATAGTTTGATGGTTTGGTATCGGTCGGAGCCGCCTGTGTAGTAATTGAAAAACCACCGCCACCAAACATTCTCATCATGGAAGTTCCACCAAAGCTCTTCTTCAATCCCGAGCCAGTTACCAAGTCTCTATTGATGTACCTAATAAGTACAGTTTGGATTGGTGCGTATACATCCATGTTATAATCACGAATACCCAAGTTAGAAATAGCCTTTTCAGAGATATATCTTTCTTTTAAAACACCAATAACTTGAAGCCATTGATTTCCAACCTTGATCTTTTGACCGATTGGATTTTCTCTTGGAAAGAACTTGGAAGCGATACCTTTTCCGATAATACAAACTGGTGTTCCTAACTCTAACTGCTTCTCATTAAACATATCTCCTTCTAGAAGCTCAAAATTAGCAACCTCAAAATAGGCAGGTTCTACCCCAACTAGTTTTGAACTCCTTCTGATACCATTCTTAATGATGTAACTCTCTAACAGAATTTCAGGGCTCAATCTTTTAATTCCTGGAATACCCTTTTCAATACTTTCTACATCTAAAAGTTTTAGTCCAGGAGAAAATTTCTTTGCATCATCTTCGTCCGTCTCACCTAGCTTTTGTTCTACTTGCTCAATATTAGGTTGAATGATGATGTTGTTTACCCCCACCAACTCAATTTGATCTAGTATTTCGTTTTGCGCACCATTTCCAATAGCCAACATGGCGATAACAGCAGCTACTCCGAAAATGATACCCAATGCTGTAAGCAAAGACCTCACTTGATTAGCTAACACTGCTTCCAGGGCTATGTAAAAATTCGACAATAAACTCTTCTTATTAATATCCATGGAGTTAATTATCTATTCGGTTGTCCTGATCTTGATGCTCCACCTGCTGGTCTTTGACCACCACGCTGACCACCGCCACCCATACGCTTCATCAGTTCAGTAGCTTGAGTAGCATCCATGCCTCTGTCCTTAAACCTTTGAATCACTTC
Source organism: uncultured Roseivirgaceae bacterium (assembly GCA_964350505.1). Taxonomy (GTDB): domain Bacteria; phylum Bacteroidota; class Bacteroidia; order Cytophagales; family Cyclobacteriaceae; genus Roseivirga. The sequence goes on from CAYGKL010000031.1 coordinate 27,430, forward strand.
TGGTGACATTTGAGTACCGTCAGGCATCAACCATTGAGAATCATCGTTCAACATTTGCTCTGGAGCAGGCTGATATTTCTGCATTCTCGTTCCATTCAATTCTGGAATTAACACAGGCTCTTTTCCTTCGATATTATCGGGTCTAGAAAGGTATAATACATCTCCTTCAGCAACTCCCATTTCTATCACTGCTTCATTACTGTTGGTTAAACCAACTTTAACTTCTTGGAGGACTCCGTTCTTTTTAATTACATAGTTGATAGAATCGTTATAGGTATTGAGGCATTCCAAAGGAATATGAAGAACATCCTCTAATTTTTCAGTAATAATGACATTACTTGTAGTCATTGCTGGTCTCAAATCTCCATCTCTTTCGTTCAGCCTAACCTGAACCTCAAATACTTTTGCATCAGAATTAGGGTTCTGCTGACCAACTCTGGCCACTCTTGTAACTCTTCCTGATAATTTCTTTTCTGGGAAAGCGTCCAGTCCAATTTCTACATTCTGGCCAGTTTTTACTTTTCTGATATCAACTTCATTAATAAATGTTGTTGAAAGCATGCTGGTCAAATCTGGTAACTCTGCCACTTCTGGACTCCATGGACTAATAGAAGATCCTTCGATTAATCTATCGCCACCATTTTTGGAGTAAATAACCATTCCAGCTTGTGGAGCATTGATGGTGAATTCTTGAAGGAGTTGCTGCATGGCATCATACCTACCTTGTCTTCTTCTAAGGTCAGCAGTCTCCTCAATCATTTTAGCTTTAGCTTGCTCTATCTTTAACTGATATTCTTCAAGAGCTCTTTCTTTATCTCTTCTGAGTTTCGCCAATTCATTTTCGTACTTTTTGATAGTTGCTGGTGGCTCAAACTGAGATTGATCTAATTGAAGTCTCTTTTCCTCAATGTTATAATCAAGATTAATGAGTTGATCTCTTTCACCTCTCAATGTTAGAGCGGTATCAATTTTTGCATTGTCATATTCAGCGACCTGAGCTTCTAGTTGATCCTTTTCCTGCTGGATTTTATCATAAAGTTCTCCTGGATCTAATTGAGCAACAAAATCTCCCTCCCTTACTTGAGTTCCTTCTTCGACTAAGCGCTGAATAGTTATTGTTCTGATTCCATAATCTCGAGCACTAGCTGGGCCCATTATTTTAGTTGACCTCTCGGCTGAAAGTTCTCCTGTAGTCGTAACCTCTACTGTGAATTCCCCTTTTTCAACTGTGGTTAGTAAGGCGGGGCCACTTTCTGCTTTTTCTGGATTAAATACAGTGGCAGCAACAACGATTACCGTAACTACTACAATACCAAAAATGATGAGTTTCTTTTTCATGACTTTTTGTCTATTCTTAAAATTGTTCGCGAAATTATGTTTATTCTTGTTAGGTTTTAATCCACCTAAAAAACTTTAGCACCTCTGAAATAATTCATTCAAGCACTTCTTCTGTTTTAACGGACTAAAGATTAAACCACTCTTTTTTTTATTTGTTCAACCTAGCAATTCCTTAAAACCTTTGATTTTTAGATGGTTGGGAGGGTTTAATGGTTTAAAAAGAAAGTGTGCATTTATAAGAACGGTAAATATTCCTCATCATTTGATACATCTCTATTTGGATGGCTGACTTAAAGAATTCTATCATTCCTATCTTTGAGGAAACTTAGACAATGAAGCGACTAATAAGTTTAACTCTACGCTACATTCCGAGAAAATATCTTCAATATGTAAGCCATTACTTCCTAAGAGTGGTAAGTCTTTTTATGAGAGGGAATAATGTGGAATGCCCAATTTGTGAAATCAGCTACAGGAAGTTCCTTCCTTATGGTAGGTTGAACCCAAGACCAAATGCACTATGCCCAGACTCACTTTCTCTAGAAAGACACAGACTCATGTGGTTGTATTTAAGAGATAGAACGGATTTCTTTAACAAACCACACAAACTACTTCATATAGCCCCTGAACTCTGTTTTATTAAGCACTTTAAGGGCATGGATAATTTAGACTATACGACAGCCGACATAGAATCTCCATTGGCTGATGTTAAAATGGATGTGCATGACATACCTTTTAACGATAATACTTTTGACGTGGTCTTCTGTAACCACGTAATGGAACATGTTGACGATGATATTAAGGCCATGTCGGAAATTCATAGAGTTTTGAAGCCTGGCGGATGGGCAATTATTCAATCACCCCAAGACTACAGTCGTGAAGAAACTTTAGAGGACCCTACTATTACAGATCCGAAAGAGAGAGAGCGAATTTACTGGCAAAATGACCATGTGCGCCTCTTTGGAATGGACTATGGAAAAAGGTTAGAAAAAGCAGGCTTTCAGGTTACTGAGGATAGGTACGTTATGGAGTTGGCTGAAGATGTTGTTAAAAAGTATGCACTTCCTCCGAAGGAAATTATTTACTTCTGTGCAAAAAACTGATTACCACGGGGGCTCAACCATTCGGCTATAATACCCATTCCATAGCCAAAGAGCTGAATAAACGAGGTTGCAATACTTAGAATCCCAACATTAATGCTATGATTTTTAAGCATGCTATGCCAAAAAATAGCTAAAAAGTAGGAACCGACAGCTAGTGCACCAATTTTGAATAGCGGTAAAAACACTAACGCACATA
>CAYGKL010000032.1:0-29594 GCA_964350505.1 uncultured Roseivirgaceae bacterium
GTAGTAAACCTCCTCTGTGATATCCAAGTTTCTCGCTTTGGCCATTTGTAATAACTCCCCTTCCGACATTTCGCGTACAGCTTCAGAAACAATCTTCAGCAGATCGAAATCTTCATTGTCTACTGAAAGTAACAAGCCTCTTGAAAGAAGATAGTCCCCTACTAAAACTGCTATCTTGTTTTTCCAAAGTGCATTGACTGAGAAAAAACCTCTCCTAAAATTTGAATCATCTACCACATCATCATGAACTAGGGTGGCGGTATGCAGCAGTTCTATTAATGAAGCCCCTCGGTATGTCCTGTCGGTAACCTCTCCTGTAGCTCCTGCGGTTAGAAAAACGAACATAGGCCGCATCTGCTTGCCTTTACGCTTCACAATATAGCTCATGATTTTATCGAGCAGAAAGACTTTGCTCTTCATGAATGACCTGAATTTCTCTTCGAAATCGATCATTTCGGTGGCTATTGGAGCCTGTATTTCTTTAAGTTGAAGAGCCATCGGACTTGAGTGGTACAATTATAATAGGTAAACTAGCAACAGCAAAAACATAAGTACAAATTCAAAGGATAGAAGTGCATAAACTAACAAATCAAGAAATTCTGATCGAAGGTAACGCAAATCAAAGGCCCATAACTGCCGATCTCACATTTTATCAAAACAATGAAGCGAAGCCATTAATTATTTTCGCCCATGGCTTTAAAGGTTTCAAAGACTGGGGACCATGGTCTATATTGGCAACGGAAGTGGCTGTTGAAGGTTTTTGTTTCTGCAAGCTCAACTTTTCGTTCAATGGTACTGTGCCAGAAAACTTGAGCGACCTTTCTGATTTTGAGGCATTCGGCCACAATAACTTTTCAAAGGAAATAGAAGACTTAGGCAGGCTTCTCGACTATCTGTGTGAAGATGAGGCAGCTACCAAGTTTGGAATTGACCCAAATAGAATCTTCTTAATTGGGCACAGCAGAGGTGGTGGCATTTCTATCATTAAGGCATCTGAGGACTCAAGAATTAAAAAACTTACTACATGGGCATCAGTCCATGATTTTGCATCTAGGTTTTCTGAAGCAGAGCTTAACTATTGGAAAAACCAAGGCGTAGTGTACGCAAAGAATAGTCGTACTGGAGAAAATTACCCCATGTATTATCAGTTCGTTGAAGATTTTCTAAAAAATGGCGATCGTTTTGTCATATCTCAAGCCATTAAAAAATTGAACAAACCTCTATTAATTATTCACGGCACGAATGATGAGACTGTTAATATTAATGCAGCTTTCCAGTTGCATGAATGGAAACCAGATTCAGAGTTATTTGTGATCGAGCACGGAAATCATACGTTCGGAGCAAAGCATCCTTACACAGAGCCAGAGCTTCCTTCAGACCTTCAAAGCGCCCTCAAGAAAACTTTAAAATTCTTCGATAATTAAGCGGTATCACTAACTTTTAGAAGCAAATCTTAGTTGAAGTTCTAGTGCAAAATAGGCATGTCTGCCTGCGCCACCCCTAACCTCTTGACTTAACCAATTGTAGGTTATCTTTAAAGTGCTGTTTTCTGAACTTTTAGCCCAACCCAGCCTCAAATGCCTTACGAAAGGCATAATTTCATTTGTTTGAGGAGCGTCATTAGTAAAAACATGACCTTCTATAGTTGAATTATGCAAAACTCCTTCTACCCCATAACCAATGAAAAAATATTTATGAGTGACAAGGCTGGAACTACCTGAACCGATTATAGCATTGAAAAAAGCGCTTTGGTTTAAAGGTCTAAGATCTCCGAACCTTATATCAACCCGTTGTATTACATGAGAAAAGCCACTTCCCAAAGAAGCTGACGTGCTACTAATCAGATCTACCCTTTTGGGCACCAGTTCATACTGTCTGTTATATTCTAGTTTCAGGTCAAATACCAATCCATTAGGTATTTGATATCGCCATCCCCTAGGTTCAGGAAAACCAAGCGTTTTGTGATACCATTCTTGAAAGGCTTGAGCACCTGATCCTTTTCCTATAATTCCGATATCTACTCCGTATGAAAACCGACTAAACTTCTTGATGAATTCCCCTACGCTAAATGAGGCATAAAGCATTCCTGCGTAAGGCCTGTAATAAGCACCAGGGTTGATGATTCTAAGATCTTGAGGTGTCCAGAATTTTTGAGCAATCCCTATGTCGAAGACGCGTTTTGGACGAATTGTATCTAGCTTAATCCCTTCATTGACAAACCTATAATTCAGAAATAAGCCATTGGAATAATATCTGTCTATTCCCAAAAGTAGATAAACATCATTTTCATTGGTGAATGAAAATTCTCTGTTTTTATATTCGGTCTGGGCTTTAAGACTCGAAGAAATTAATAAAGATGCAAAGACAAGAGTCTTAAGAAACCTCATGTATTTGTAGATTGTGAGCAAAAGTGTGAATTAATTTTTGGTTACACCACACTTTCAAAAGGAAATGGATAAACTGGAACAGCAACTGAACAAGCGAAAAGAGGAGAACTCCTTCAGGTCTTTAAAGCATTTAAACCCAGCGCTTATTGACTTCTCTTCTAATGACTACTTAGGACTGGCAAGATCGAATGAACTTCAGAAGCAAATTGTAGACAGCTACCAAGCTATACCTCACCTTAATGGTTCAACGGGCTCTAGATTAATTACAGGTAATAACGCCCTAACGGAGGAGACCGAGGATTACCTATCCAAAATATTTAATACTGAAGCAGCCCTTCTCTTTAATTCGGGCTACATGGCCAACCTGGCTCTCTTTTCTTCTCTTCCTCAAAGAGGCGACACTATAATATATGATGAACTTTCACATGCCTGCATTAAAGATGGTTGTAGACTCAGTTTAGCCAAGAGGCTATCATTCCTTCATAATGATTTAGAAGACCTTGAAAGGAAACTCAAACTAGCAGAAGGACAAATCTATTTAGCCTGTGAGTCCATTTACTCCATGGATGGAGATGCTGCTCCTTTGGCTGAGCTTACCAAGCTCGCCAAAAGCTATAAAGCTCGGCTTATTGTTGATGAGGCTCATAGTACAGGGATTTGGGGAAATGGTGGCTCCGGCTTAGTCAATGAGCTTGGGCTCTCGGATGAAGTTTTCGCCACCATATTTACATTCGGAAAGGCCATGGGGATTCATGGCGCTTGTATCGCTACTTCTAACTTGGTGGCAGAATACCTTATTAATTTTTCGAGACCCTTTATCTACACAACTGCACCATCGGCTTTCGAAGTGATCTCCATCCGCTCAGCTTTCGATTACCTTACCTCTCATCCTAGCCTTGCCTTGAATCTTGGATACAAGTCGGAGATGTTCAATCAACTTCTGCCAGACCATGCTACCATTTCGGCCATAAAGTCCATTCAAATAGGTGGTAATAATGAAACTAAAAAATCAGCCCATAGCTTGCAAGAAGATGGCTTTGATGTTCGACCCATCTTAAGCCCAACTGTGAAAGAAGGAACCGAACGATTGCGGATTTGCCTTCATAGCTTCAACACAGATGAAGAAATTGCTTTACTTTGCGACCGACTGAAAAAATTGGCTTGATAATGAGTATGCGAAAAGTCAATTTTTGGACATATTACTACTGAATGCAACCCATTTCTAAAGACTATACTAAGAAGAAGTACGATCAAGTTGTACCTGGAGGAATTAATGAGTGGCCCGTTGTGGCACTCAGCAGGAACAGGGCGGCATTTATCAAAGAGGTAACGGAGGAAAGTATCCGAAGAATTAAACTCAATAATAAATCGCGTGAAGCCCTAATTGAGGAAATTGAAACCACTCTCTTCAGAGAAAAACTTCGAATTAAAAGAAACCCTTGGGCTGTCGACCCGCCAGATGAAAGTTCATTCCTCAATTCCGTCAAAGAAAGATTACTTGAGATTGCACAATCTGAAAATGATAAGGAAAAAGACGAAAAGCTAGATCAGATCCTCAATGAGATTGTCTTTAGGTATGCCGATGAAATTGCAGGCAACTTCAAGAAATCGAGGTACAGAATGGCCAGGTCAATCATTACGTTCGGTTTTGCCAGATTGCTCAATGCGTCAAGAGCTAGAGGGTTTTGGTCTATATTCAGTACCCAATACACACTTCAAGATAAAATAAACATTACGGGAGAAGTTGAACAACTCCGAACCTTAGCTAAAAAAGGCACCATCATTATGGTTCCAACACACTTTAGCAACTTGGATTCTATCCTCATAGGTTGGGTAATAAGTACTTTGGGTTTACCCGCTTTTATCTATGGTGCAGGCCTGAACCTATTCAACATTAAAATCTTCGCTTATTTTATGAATAGCCTTGGTGCCTATAAAGTAGACAGAAGAAAGAAGAACATGCTTTACTTGGAAACCTTGAAGACCTATTCTAGTATGGCCATTCAACAAGGCTGTCACAGTTTGTTCTTCCCTGGTGGAACACGCTCTAGATCGGGGCAAATTGAAAAAAGACTTAAGCTTGGCTTATTAAGCACTGCCATTGAAGCCCAGAGAATTAATTTCCAAAAGGGAAAGCGAGATGCGCTAGAAAAGATTTTCGTTGTCCCAGTTACACTCAACTACAACTTTGTATTAGAGGCGCCAAGTTTGATCAGGCAGTACCTTAAACTTCAAGGCCAAGAAAGATACTATGTTGAGAATGATGAGTATTCAACCTCTTATAAAATCTCGGCTTTCCTTTTAAAGTTCTTCACCAAAGGATCTGACATTTCTGTATCGGTAGGAAGGGCAATGGACGTTTTGGGTAACTATGTGGATGAGCACGGACAGAGCTTCGACAAACAAGGAAGAGTGATAGACACTCAGGAATATTTTACTCAAGACGGTAGAATCATTTCTTCTAATCCACAGCGTGAAGATGAATACACTCGCATGTTGAGTGATAGAATTGTGGAAGAGTACCACAGAATTAATAAGATTTTCGCCAGCCACTTGGTAGCTTATACTGCCTTTGTCATCTTTCAGCGGAAATTCAAAAAACTAGACTTATATAACTTACTCAGATTGCCAGAGGAAGACCTGACTATTCCCTATGAGGAATTCAGAGCCTCTTTCGAGACTATTTTGGCAAAGGTTCACCGCATGCACAATGCTGGTGAGGTTGGAGTATCTCCATATTTAACAGGAGAGGTCGACCAGATCATTCAACACGGATTGAATAATGTGGGGATGTACCATTCAAAAAGGCCTTTAATTAAGACCAAAAAGAATGAAATGACTACGGAAGACCTCAATCTGTTGTACTACTATCACAATAGGCTCACGGGTTATAATCTTGAAAAGTATGTCTGAAAAGATAGTTGGAGTAATTGGTGCTGGTAGTTTTGGTACAGCCGTTTCTAACATTTTAGCTAAAAATGTAGATGTATTACTCTATGCCCGAAATGCCGAAACAGTTGCTGAAATTCAAAAAACAAGAATATCAGCCGGTCAGAAACTAGCTGATAACATTACTGTCACTTCTCAACTTGAGGAGTTACCTCAACAATGCAATGTTCTCTTCCCTGTAATTCCTTCATCAGGCTTCAGAGAAATGATTTTACAACTGGCTCCTTTCTTAAGGCCTTATCACATGATGATTCATGGCACCAAGGGCCTACATCTTGAACTGCCAGAAAAAAAGGGTCCCGACTTTATGCTTAACAAAGCTCACCTTTTTACGATGAGTGAGTTAATCCGCAAGGAAACTGTAGTCGTGAGGGTTGGCTGTATGGCTGGACCTAACTTAGCCTCAGAACTTTCTATGGGCCACCCAGCCGCAACAGTAATTGCCTCCCCATTTACGGAGGTAATTGCCAAAGGCAAATCATTGCTTCGGTCAGAAAACTTTCAGGTATATGGCAATTCCGATTTACGAGGTGTAGAGCTTTGCGGTGTACTTAAAAACATCATGGCCATTGGCTCAGGTATACTTTCTGGGCTTGGCCTAGGAGAGAACTCCAGAGGCCTTTTAGTAAGCCGTGGCTTAATAGAGATGATTTACTTAGGCAAAGCTCTGGGTGGTGAAATTTCATCTTTTGTTGGGCTGGCTGGCATTGGCGATTTAGTAGCCACAACTACAAGTACTAATAGCCGCAACTATACTTTAGGCTTTAAAATTGGGCAAGGCGCTACACTTGAACAGGCAATTTCTGAAATGGAAGAAACTGCCGAGGGCTTAAACACCATCAAAATTGTAAAGCAACTAGCAGATAGCCAAGGGTTGAAACCATTGATTACGGAAACCTTATACAAAATCATCCAAGGTGAAATGTCAGCTGAACAAGGTGTTAATTACTTGATGCGATATCAAGGAAATATCGACATTAACTTTCTTTAGCAACCAATGCCTCCATCGCATTTAGCCTTTGCAACAAAGGTGGGTGCGAATAATGGGCAAATACATAAGCAGGATGAGGGGTCATATTACTCAAACTAGACACGGATAGTCTTTTCAAAGCTTCCATCAAAGGTTTTGCCGCATAGGTTGTTACCGCATAGGCATCCGCTTCAAACTCATTCTTTCTGCTCAAGGCATTCATCAACAATCCAGTTAATCTTGAAATTGGGGTATACAGAATGCCAAAGGCAATGAAATTCAAATGAATGGCCATTTCACCACCACCTAAAGCCAGCGACAGGTTTTCGCTAAAGACAAAGAGGGAAAGAATATAGAAAGTCACTGCCATTTGCACTACGCTTAATATAAGACTAAGGACAATATGCTTCTTTTTAAAGTGGCCTACCTCATGGGCTAAAACAGCCACTAGCTCTTCATGCGAATGCTTTTCAATAAGTGTGTCGTAAAGCACAATCTTCTTTTTCTTTCCAATGCCAGAAAAGAACGCATTCGCTTTAGTTGATCTTTTTGAGCCATCTATCACGAAAATATTATCTAATGGAAAGCTCACTCCTTTGGCATACTCCATAATCTTGTCCTTCAACTCCCCATCCTCTAAGGGCTTCAGCTTATTAAACAAAGGCAGAATAAGTGATGTATAGAATAAATTCATGATCAGCATAAATGCTGTCACCAAGGCTAAGGCATACAACCAGAAGTTTTCACCCAGTTGATTGACAATCCACAGCAATGCATAACCTAGAATACCTCCAATAAGAATTGCCAGCAGATAGCCCTTCAACTTATCTTTGATAAAGGTTTTAAGTGTGGTTTTATTGAAGCCGAATTTCTCTTCAATAACAAAAGTGGAATAATAAGAAAAAGGCAAATTGATGATATCTGAAAGCACAAAAAGCACAGCGAAGAAGCCAAGAGAAAGAAGAATTGGATTTTCAATATAGTTCCTTAACAGATTGTCTATCCATCCGAAACCTCCCAACCATAAAACGAGAATGGTGAGTATTGTACAAAAGGCTGAGGTCAAAAAACCAAACCTAGCCTTCGTCTTCATATAGGCCTGAGACTTCGCATATTCTTCTTCATTATAAATCCCTTTCAGCTTTTCGGGCACTGCCGATTTGGAATGCTTGAGGTTAAGGTAATCCAACACCTGATCTATTGCATAAACAAGCACTGCGATACCTAAAATGAGGTAAAGCCATTCATTCGGATTCATACAAATTCAGGTTTTTAATTTTTAGGACAAGGAATTCTCCAGCGATCTCTAGGTACTTTAACCGGCTTGTTAAAATCGAGAAAGTAAGATAACGAAAACTCATGGGCACCGCCTGCTTCAATTCCTAATTCAGAAATAGTGTAGTCAAAACTATAGCCAATATTGAAATTGTTGGTGGTTATACCTAAAGAGAAGATGAGCGCTTCATTATTAGGGAAGTTCTCGAACTGTTTGAATGGGACACCTCTGTATTGAATACCAAGATTGATGGGTTCCAGATGAACAAAAGCTCCAACATCTAACTGAGAAAATCCGCCTTGTGTCTTATATTGAAACACTGGTGTAATGCTTCTTTCAGCATAAGTATAAGTTAAATCCTTTCTCAAAGGACCGCGACCAAGTTGAAATTTAATTCCACCATGAATAGTCATGCGCTGTGCTAACGGGCTATTGCCATCTATAAGAGATTGATTGGGTTCAGTTAAGTGTTGAACTGCGGCACCTAAAAACAATCTTCTCGAATAAAGCACTCCACCTACACTGAGGTCACCAAAACTCACAGTCAAACTCCTATCAATAATCGATGGGTCGGTTATCGTTGGATCGATAGCTCCTGTGATTGGATCGATTTGGTTAGCAAAAATCAAATTTTGAAAACCGGCATTTCTATTAAAGAAGTTATACTGAATACCCGGTCTGAAAACCAGGTTGTCATTAATTTTTAATTGATAGGCATAGCTCAAGCCGATATTAGTAGACTTTAAGCCTGCTTGGCCTTCCGTATCTGAAGTGATAATCATCCCAATTCCACTATTGTATTTATACAAGAAGTGATCTGCATAAAAAGAAAAGGTTGTAAAAGAAGATTGAAGGTTAGGCCACTGATTTCTATAGTTCACCCCAACTCTCGTGTATTCAGAAGCTCCTGTAAACGCTGGATTAATGTAAAGTGGCGCTGCATAGAATTGTGAAAACTGCGGGTCTTGAGCTTTCAAATCCTTCAGGGTGAGTAGACTAATAATTGCAATAAATAATATGCCAGCTTTGCGCATGTAACGTTTTAACAATTAAACGGAAAGAAACCCTGTCACTATTATACGATAGTTTAAGTATTTTTTAATTTTTCTGCCTGAAACCTGCGTTTCCTGAAAGAAGAATTCCGTTATCTTAGGGCATTATAACGAAGGGCTGAATATAATAAAAACCTTTATAAATGCGTATAAGGGTTACGATTTCAACCGTTGTACTTACTACTAGAACCTAAAAAGTGTCCACGAAGCAATTATCTTTCTTCCTGATATTTATTCTCTGTAGATCTTTCATGCTTAGCGCTCAAGATTTTACGGACCACAATTGGTATTTCAGTGGAAACGAACAATATATCCTATTTGGAAAAGGAACTGGTGTTAATTCAAGCCTACAACCAGGAAAGCTGCCGCTGAGTAATACAGGAGAAAAATTAGTGGTGAGCTATCCTGAAAACGGTGATGTGCTTTTTTATTCTGATGGGCTAAATATTTATGACGGAACCAACCAGATCATGGCTGGGGGTGATGGCATAGAGACAGACCCTAACGGAGTGCAGGCTATGAGCTCAAGCCCTATTCCAGGAGCATTTGGAGAAGGCTTCCATTGGATGATTTATAGAAATACCGCAGGCGAAATCCTATATACTCGGTTAGAACCTGGTGCCCAAGGCAATAGAGCAGAAGGCCCACCTGCAGGAATAACCGTTACAGGCCCTGAAAAAAACAATCCATCGGGAATCACAAATCGAACTGATGGCATGCTGGTGATAGCATCAAGAGACCAAACTCAGTTCTGGCTGATCACCCAAAATGCATTGACCAGAAACATAGAGATTTATGAAATTCCCGATTTGGTCGGAAGTTTCAACTTAGTTGGCGTAGTGAACCTTACCAACGATCAGATTGTGGCGAGCCATTTTGCATACCATCCATCAACCGGCCGAATTGCCATCATTCCAGAAAACGAGGCTAATATCGAAGTCCTAGTTTTCAACGAAAATGAACCAGGTCTAATCACAAGTGAAACAACCATCCTGAATTCATTCGTGCCTAACGAGACTTTTGGAGGCTCTGCAGGCTGGTCGGTTTCGGGTCATCACCTTTACTTTAGTAGAAATGGAAATGAAGGTGGACTTTATCGGTATGATATCAGTGACACTGTGCCCAATACCAGTGTGGAATTAGTAGACACCTACCCCACTCAAGAAAGCCTAAGTTTAAAATTAGCACCAGACAGTGCCATCTATCATATCACAAGAGACACCCAGGCTGGTATTTTACAACTCAACAAAATCAATGAACCTGATAGTGCTATAGATCGAATTGAGTATGAATCTGCTCTATTTGATGGTTACAACCCCGAGTCTACTTACTTCAATAAGTCAGGAGTTATGAGAAACCGTACGCCATCTTTTCGTATTGGGGTTCAATCAGGAGACCTTTGTCAGAATACACCTATTCAATTTTATACAGTACCTAACCCCCCATCTGCGATTCCAAGACGAGTATTATGGGACTTCCCAACATTAGGTACACAGACTTCAGCTTTATCTCCTATAGTCACTGCAGAAGAATCTGGAGAAATCATGGCCTCAATTACGGTTGAAATTGATGGCTTGACTTATTCCGATATGAGATCATTCTCAATACTTGAGAACACTTTAACACTTAGCTTACCCGATACTACTATTTGCGAAGGAGAAACCCTTACTCTCGATGCCGAACCCCAGAGTTCAGGAGGAGGAGGGGGTGCCGGAGGTGGTGGCACTGGAGGAGGATCTGGCGGTTCTTACACCTACCTCTGGAGTACAGGAGACTCAACACAAACGATAGACGTGACCGAATCGGGAGACTATTGGGTAGTAGTAACGCCTACAGCAGGTGGTTGCCCAGTTTACGGCACTGGTAGAGTAACGGTTTATGGCGATGAAGGTCAAACCTCAAACTTCTGGTATTTTGGAAATGGAGCAGGCTTAGATTTCAACGAAGAGGAAGGATTAGACCCACCACCGAGGAGTATTACCGAAGCTCATGCAATGGATGCTCCTGCTGGCACTTCTACCATTTCAGATGCTAACGGTGATGTTTTGTTCTATACCAATGGGAGCACGGTTTGGAATAGAGAAAACCGAGTGATGGAAAATGGTGATCAACTAGGTGGAGATAGTACTGCTGTTCAGGCAGCTTTGATAATACCGCTGCCCGATGATGAAACCATCTATTATATTTTTACAACACAAGAAGTTTATGGAGTAGACAGCTTTAAGCTTTCCTATTCAATTGTAGACACCAAGTTTAGAGATGACAATGGTGGAAATGGTAGAGTGGTTGAAAAGGACATTCTACTATTTGCTAAAAGTACGGAACGTTTAGCCTCTTTCGGAGGTGGCGGTGGCTCTTGGCTTCTGGCTCATGAGTATGGCAACAACACCTTCCGAGCTTATCCGATTACCGCTGAAGGCATAGGAAGCCCCGTAGTTTCTTCTTACGGTGGTGTGCATACCTTAAACGACCCAATGAGTGCCAAGAGTGGAATGAAGTTCTCTGATGATGGACAAAGAATTGCTGTCTCAATTGTTGATGGCCCTGATGATTACGTTGAAATATTTGATTTTGATCCAGCTACAGGAGAAATTCTTGAGTTTGACTACAGAATCGATTTAAACGATGGTGGGTCTGGTAACGATGAAGTGTATGATGTGCATTTCTCACCTGGAGGTAATAAGCTTTACGCCTCTTTGAATAATAGAAATTCAGGTAGCCCTGGAGGAAGAATTCTTGAGTATAGAGTAGATACCTTTTCAACGGAACTTACCCGTGCTAATTCTAGAGCTGTAATCACAGCATCGGCAGGTTTGAATGTCAATTATGGACAGATTCAAACAGGCCCGAATGGAGCATTATATGTCGCTGTTGAAACTCCAGGAAACCCAAGTGGCTCAGCTTTTTTAAGCCAAATCGTGGCTAATGAAGATTCATTAAGTACTTCGAGCTTTATCGCTAACTCCGTAGCTTTAACAGTTGGCAATTCAAGGTTAGGCCTACCCAATATTGTTCAAAGTAGCGCTAACCCTCAGCAAGAACCTTCTATGTCTGCACCTGATGAAGTCTGTGCAGATGAGCGCATTGAAATGACCGGAACAGGCACATCTGATATAGATATTTTTGCGTGGTCGATCACAAATCAAGCTGATAACTCAACAATTTTTAGTGCTGAAGGACAAGATACTGCCTATGTCTTCTCGCAAGCAGAAGCAGGCCTTTACAACATCTCATTAAATATCTCGAATCGCTGTGGCTATGACACTACATTAGTCCAACCAATTCAAGTTTTGGCTATTCCAGACCCTCCACTTGTCCCTCAGGCAGTGGCTATTTGTCAAGGCCAACCAGCCGATATTGATGCTTTGGGAGATCCTACAGCAGACGCTAGCGGCTTAAGTTTTGAATGGACAAATAGTCAGGGGCAGGTAATCTCTACGAACAGAAACTATTCAATTGTGAGCGAAGAAATTTATACCATCACCATCTCCAATGCGCTAGGCTGTTCAAGCACTGCTGATATTTTTGCTGGACCACCTTTCGAGATAGAACTACCGGAAGCCAGTACCATTTGTCAGGATGCTGAATTAATCTTAGACCCTAATGTTACGGCCGATAACTATGTCTGGTCGGTTATTAACCCAGATAATTCAGTTACCTCTTTGCCTAATCAGCGGAGGGCTACTGTAAACAGTTCTGTACCAGGTGAGTTCCTTTACATTGTTTCTATCGAAGACCCCATTTCGAATGGCTGCTTTGCCAACGATACAACTCGGGTAACTATTAATCCACTGGCAACCGCATCGGCTCAAAACATAATAAATCCTGCTTGCGGGGCCACAGATGGAAGCTTTGAATTGAACTTGACCAGCTCTGGAGTTTACAATTACAGTGTAAGCGGAAACTCGTTAGGAACCGTAGATCAAGGAACTTTAACGGGCCCTATCAATCAATTAATTGAAAACCTTGGAGCCGACACTTACACGGTGACTTTAACCGATGCAAGTAGTGGTTGTGTGAATAGCGTTGAGAATATTCAAGTGCAGAGTGATCCGCCAGACTTTACTATAGGTTCAGTAACACCAACCCCAGCAGATTGCACAAATCCCACGGGCTCTCTCTTGGTCAACCTAAGTGCAAATGTTTTCCCAATTTCTTATGTGCTTACCAATACTGATGATGGAACTTCTACAACCAGTACTGTCACTTCTGCTATAGCAGCTTCAACTTTTGATTTTGAGGTTACTGGTCTCTCTGGTGGTACTTACGACATTGAGGTCTCCTCAACTGGCGGTTGTGTGCAAAGTCAAACAGGAATAGTAATTGTTCAACCGCTACCGGTAGATCTTACCACCGAACCGTTCATTGAAAACTGTGGTGCCAACGCAAGCTTGAGCGCAAGTTCTACTACCGCAGGTGCTTCATTTACATGGACTGGGCCAAATGGCTATTCTAATACTGGCGCCAATATAAATGTTCCCGTAAGTGGAACTTATACTGTAACTGCCACTGCCGCAGGAGCTTGTACAGTAAGTCAAGAAGTTGTGGTCGACTTGACTATACAACCAACTGTGATTATCAACACCTCTGGTGACATCTGTGAGGGTGAAGTTACTTTAGAGGCGGAAGTCACTAATCCGCAAGCAGGAGCAACCTATGCTTACAGTTGGTCGAACGGTGCTACTACGAGAAGCATCACGGTCAATAGCTCGGCTGACTACACGGTAACCGCCAGACATGCTGACAACCTAACTTGCTTTGCGCAGGCTACAGAAACCGTAAACATTCCTGAAGAATTAAATGCAACGCTTACTTCTACCCCGGCCTGTGACGATGGTTCTCCTATTACTTTGACAGTCAATGTAACCTCTGGCACTCCGACAAGCTTTACTTGGACAAGAGATGGACAAGCTGCGGGTAGCGGACAGAGTTTGACTGTTGACGAAGAAGGAGCATATACTGTGATCATTTCTAATAGTGATAACTGCTCTATTGAAAGAAGTATCAATATTAGAAGACAGGCAATCCCTGAAGGGCTTCTTCCTGAAGTTGAATATTATTGCTCAACCAGAAGCACAAACCCAACCATTTTGGCTGGTAGAGGATTCGAAACTTATGAATGGACGTTAAATGGACAGCCTTATCCACAAGCTGGTCAAACACTCGATGTTACAGGCCCGGGCGAATATGTTGTGACTATGACCACCGCTATTGGCTGTGTAAGAACGGATACTGTTACTATTATAGAAAGCTGTGACCCTGAAGTTATTGCACCAAATGCCTTTGCACCAAGCAGCAACCCTCCTAACAACACATTCTCAGTCTTCCCTAATGACTTTGTAGATAACTTCGAAATCTTTATTTACAGCCGATGGGGTGAGCTCATCTACCAAAGTAGCACTTTAGAATTCAAGTGGGATGGGACACTCAACGGAGAGTTGTTACCTCTAGGCACTTATCCATACATAATGAGATTTACTTCTAGGTTTGAACCTGAAAGAGGTGTCTTTGAACAGAACGGTGCAGTAACCATTATTAGATAAGCATTTAAATAAAGATGCCACCCCTTTTAAGAGATGGCATCTTTAATTTTGAAAGTAGTTTTAAAATTACCCTTCTAACGCTGCAACTCCTGGCAACTCTTTCCCTTCCATATATTCTAGCAATGCTCCACCACCAGTAGATACGTAAGACACGTCTTCGCCATAGCCCAAAGTATTAACGGCTGCAGCAGAGTCCCCACCTCCTATCAATGAAAATGCTCCACCTTTGGTTGCTTCAACAATTGCTTCTGCCACGGTTTTGGTTCCTGCAGCAAACTTCTCCATTTCGAAAACGCCCATTGGTCCATTCCAAAGTATAGTCTTCGATTCCTTTATAGATCTGCTAAAAACTTCTGCAGCCTCAGGCCCAATATCGAGTCCCATCCAGCCCTCAGGAATAGAGGTGTTCATACAAAGCTTAGTGTCCGCATCATTGCTAAATGCATCGGCAATTACAGAGTCAATCGGGAGCATTAAGTTCACACCAAGGCTTTTTGCTTTCTTAATTAATTCGCTCGCTAAATCTAGTTTATCTTCTTCCAGCAATGAACTTCCTATATTTCCACCCAGCGCTTTGAAGAAGGTATAAGACATCCCTCCACCGATAATGAGGTTATCTACTTTTTCAAGTAGCCTTTCTATAATTAGAATCTTATCTGAGATTTTAGCCCCACCCATGATTGCGGTGTAAGGCTTCTGTGCGTTATCTAATACCTTTTGTGCATTGTCAAGCTCAGCTTGCATTACGTAACCACAACCTTTTTCAGTAAAATACTGAGCAATGATTGAGGTAGAAGCATGTGCTCTGTGGGCTGTACCGAAGGCATCATTGATGTAAATATCTCCGTGTAGAGAAAGTTTCTTAGCGAAATCTGCATCACCTTTTGTCTCTTCATCATAAAAGCGAAGGTTTTCAAGAAGCAATACATCGCCAGAATTTAGGGAAGAGGAAAGTGACTCTGCCTCTGAACCGATGCAATCACTCGCAAACTTAACGTCTACACCAAACACTTTTGAAAGGTGAGGCACCAAATGTTTGAGAGAGAATTTATCTTCTGGCCCTCCTTTGGGTCTGCCAAGGTGAGACATGAGCACCACAGAGCCACCATCTTTTAAAATCTTTTCAATGGTTGGTACTGCAGCCTTAATTCTTGTATCGTCAGTAATTTGGAAATCACTGTTGAGGGGCACATTGAAGTCTACTCTAATGAGTGCTCTTTTGCCTGAAAAATCAAAGTCGTTGATGGTTTTCATAGGTTGATATTATTTAGCTGTTGCTCTTTTAATTCTATCGTTAATGGCCCTACCTAATCCTTCGTTGGGCACATATTCCGTGAGTATGGTTTTGATATTCGGCTTTTGATCTAACATTCTCAAGGCTGAAAAGAGATTTCTGGCCGCCTCATCCAAATCGCCTGTTTTTGAAAGTACCATCTGGTTGTTGAGGGGAATCTCCGAAATAGTTTCTCTAAAAACTAAAGTTCCAATTTCAGAAAAATCAATGACCTGAGTTAGATCGAAATCATTTATCAATACAATCGATTTACCGGGAGAATAATGGCTTTTGAGCATCCCTGGTGCTGCAGGAGTTGAACTAGAATGTGTATTGACTTGAACCGAACCAATTACCTCCTCTATTTTTTCAACCGACAGCCCTCCTAACCTTAATACTCTTGGCTTGGATTCAGTAAAGCTTACAATAGTAGACTCCACGCCTACTTTACATGGGCCTCCATCTAAAATATAATCCACTTGATCACCCAATTGAGCATTTACATGAGATGCTTCAGTCGGACTTACATAACCAAATGGATTGGCACTAGGAGCAGCCAAAGGAAAATCGAGTTGTGAAAGTAGCTCAAGAGTAAGCTGATGCGCAGGCACACGGACAGCCACTGAATCTAAGCCCGAGGTGACTAAATCTGGAATGATGGGCTTCTTCTTTAATAAAATAGTGAGTGGCCCAGGCCAAAACGCATTTGCCAACTTTTTGGCTAATTCAGGTATCTCCTGAACAAAGCCCTCTACTTTTTCTATACTGTTGGTGTGAACAATGAGCGGATCGAAAGAGGGCCTGTTTTTAGCTTTAAAAATCTTGGCGACTGCCCCTTCATTCAAAGCATTAGCCGCTAAGCCATAAACCGTTTCCGTAGGTATTGCCACTAAGCCCCCAGAATTAAGTAGGGCAATGGCTTCATCAATATCGGCCCCTATTTTTGCCACTATTGCATGCAGTTTTGTGCAATGGCTTCTGAGGCTCCCTCAAAATTCAGGCTTTGGGCACTAGTTAGGTATTCACATCCTTGAGGTTTATTATCTAAAGCCAACTCTGCCAAGCCTAACCAATAATAGGCTTCACCATATTGAGGATTCATCTCAATGGCCTTTTTCAGGTCATAAATCGCATCATCTGAATTATTGATTCTCAACTCTGCTTTCCCTTTATTTAAATATAAAAGGGCATTATTAGGATCGATCCTTAACGCAAATTCATAATCGAAAAGAGCCCTATCGAACTCATCGTACTTAAAGAGTATAGCCCCCCTGTTGATATAAGCATCTACAACATCTGGCTTCATCTCAATTACATAATCATAATCGAGCATGGCTTCATTATCTCTTCCAAGTAATCTGTAGGTATTTCCGCGATTAAAAAAGGCCTGATATTGAGTGGTATCGGTATTGATGGCTGTTGTGAGTACTTCAATTGACTCCTCTAACTGACCAAGCCTTAAAAGTGCAACCCCTTTGGCATTGAGTGCAGTATAGTTACTTGGGTTTTTAGCCAAAGCCGAATTCAAAAGTTTAATAGCCTCTGGATAGTTATCTTCAGCCATTAAATCTCTGCCTTGTTCAACCAATTCTTCTTCAGAAGGTGAACAACTCATTAGCCCTCCTACTAAACCAATAATGAATAATAAATGATGAATTCTCATAGCCTCTGTTTGAGGCCGTAAAGATAGCAGTACTAAAAGATTGGCAAAAACTAAATTACCTCTGAAGAATGACTTGTTTCGTTTGACTTGATTGTCCATAAGTTACACGAACCAAATAAACTCCGTTAGCTACTAGTTGACCAGCCTCATTAGTCCCATTCCAGAAAAAATCGTTTTCACCTTCAAACGCGAGAGTACTAGTTAACCTTTTTACTTCATTACCTGAGGTATCGTATATTCGAACGATAATAAACTGCGTATCTGGAGACCCAATTTCAATGGTTAACTCATCTACAAATGGGTTTGGATAAACAGCCCGTATGCTGAAATCATCTGTTGCAGCTGCATTTTCCTTAGGCACCACATTAGCTATTTGAGATGTATACAACCCATTTCCGTGCGTGGCTACTACTATCTTACCATCACTTTGCCGGTAGTCTACCATATTGACAATAATGTTACCAATAGCCTCTGGTGATTCATGCTGCCAAGTTACGCTACCTTCCAGAGAAGTAGTTGAATAAAGGCCTGTGCTAGTTCCAACATAATATTGATGTGTACCGTCATTTAAAGGAACAATAGATGCCCATCGCAGTGAAGGTCCACTACCCGTACCATCCTCATTCTCTTCTAGATTACCGGAAACATGAGTAAAACTCTCACCGCCATTCGTACTTCTGAACAAGCTTCGAACCCCATAATTTGAAAAGGCTACAAGTATATGGTCTTCATTTGTTGGATCGACTGCTATGGATCTGACATAAGCAGATCTGGGAAATTCATCAGAAGTAATGTTTTGAACTTCATAAAGAGAGCTATTTACATTATCTACTCTAAAAAGATTTCCATTGCCGGTGCCATAGTATAAGACATCTCTTTCTGATGTTGAAACTTGAAGTGCAGTTATTACTGCTCCAGAAACTTCTGTTTTATCTAACCTCTTCCAGTTAACACTTGTTGGAGAGGAACTTCCAGATGGAATTTGTGAAAGGTTTTGGTTATACCAAATAAAGTCGCCACCTGCTAAGTACATTCTATTAGAATTATTGGGGTCTAGCACATATGGATTAATAAAAAGATATGGCTGACTTGGATCTGAACCACCGCCAATAGGGTCAACCCTCGCAAACGAGGTTATTTGAGCATCTGAATTAAAAGTCAACCTTAAAATACGCCCATTCTGTGAGGACATATAATAGTAAAACCCATTGGATGTAGTGGCAGCAAACCCTCCGTCTCCTCCCAAAGCACGAACACCATTAGGACCGTTAATGGCTGATGTATTGAAAGTTATTAAGGTGCCATTATCTTGTGTTCCACCAACAACAAACTCATCGCGAGGATTTCTGCTAATAGTTGCAGCATAAAACTGAGTTGTTACATACAAGTTATTTAATGAAATGTAAGAGACCTCATCTGCTCTGGTATCCGTAGTCACAAATAAACCACCATCGTTTGCAGTAATCATAGCGTCAGGAAAAGACTTGATAAATTTTATGGCATGCTGGTCTGGATGGTGGTTTGGGTAAATATTAGAGCCTTCAGGATCAGGATTATATCCTCCTATCCAAGTAGTATTATCTCGGGTCTCAAAGCCATCGGTAGATCTATATAAATTAGTGCCCCCAATAAAAACTACATTTGGGTCTTGAGGATGAACTTCAACCACCAAATTGTAAGATCCTTGGGAATCGAAAGCTTCAATTTCTTCGGTCTCCAAAGGAATACTGTTTGACCGATCTGTAATACCAACACCTTCCTCATATTTCCAAAACCTGTAACCATTAGAGCTCTCTGCCAAGAAATAGACTATTTCTGGGTTTGAAAATGAGCTGCCAATCTCAATCCTACCAATAATTTCGCCTCCTAAATTGAATAGTGGTAAAATCCGATCCCAATTAATTCCATCGGTAGACCTATAAACTCCAGCAAAAGGTTCAACACGGTCTGCTCTGTTAGTAGCCATACTCAGAGAAGCATAAAATACACCACTTTCCGTTCTGTGAATATCTGTGAAGAATGCAGCTGGAGAGTTGTTCAAATCTACATTATCGGCAAGGTTCAAGAGGTCTGTTCCTAAAACTGTTGTCCAAGTTTCTCCACCATCGGTAGACCTTACAATTCCACCCCAAATAGCCGCTAAAACCTCATCTTCTGTGGCGTTGTTGGGGTTAGTGGTAATGTCCCAAACATACTGAAAGGGTGAATTAAATATTTCTAACGAATTTACCTGAGTCGAAGGCAAAGGCTGCCAAGAGTCTCCATTATCTTCTGATTTGAAAATACCATCGCCTCTAAAAGGAGCGCCCGGTGCTCTTCCTGAATTGCCAACTAGTTCTCCCGTGCCATAGTACCATGTATTTTGCTTGCGAGGTCTTATGTCTTGAGTAATACAAGTAACACTTTGTAACTGATCTGCAGCGGTTGTTTTAAACCAAGTAACCCCAAGTTCTGTAGACTTCCATACCCCTCCAGAAACTCCTCCTGCCAATACTACCTGATCAGACCTTATGTCAAAAGCTAATGCCCTAGTCCTACCTCCAATATTGGATGGACCAATCGGCAGCCAACTCAGCGTTTCTGTTGCCTTGGTGGCTTCAGATTCGGCAGCTTGATTTGGCACCTTATTCAGCGCATTCCTCAAATCTAATTCTTTGGCATAAGCTATTTCACCATTCCTTATTGCGGGGGGTATAATACCAGAAGTTGGATTAACCAGCATTTCCTGTTCGTAATCTTGTCTAGATTGAACGTCCTCCCTTTGATAAAAAGAAGATTGTGGTTCATCCATTAGAGTTAGAAGATCAATTGGTTTTTCCGGCAAGAAAACCAAATAGGTAGAAACCAATACATAGACCACTAATGTGCCTAGAAATAGAAATTGCAACTTGGGTTTAATCATTGGTAAATTATAACGCTGTGATTGTCTCAGAGTACAACTAAATCTTAGTAATAATTCTTAATTCAAGGGTTTTGTTCACCATTCTTGTAATTGAATCATTTTCATTCGACAGCTGGCTGACTTCTTCCAAAGGTAACCATCTCATTTCTTTAGACTCATGGTTGATATTCAAATCTTCAGCCATATCAGCCAAAATCAAAAACCTAATATCATAATGGTCGTGAGCCGGAATACCCTTACGCTCAGGAATTAAATGTATATCTAAATCAAAAATTCCCTCCTGTAATAACGATGTTTTCTTCAATCCAGATTCCTCGACTAGCTCCTTTAATGCTACTCTTGGCATGTTGGCATCACCATCTGCATGGCCACCTACCTGGAGCCACCTGTTGAGTTTGGCATGGTGTGTCAATAAACAATGCGTTAGTTTTCGATTTACCACCCAAGCAGAGGCCGTAAAATGTGCATGCTCAAGACTTCGCTCGAAGCAATTAGAATAGTTATCTAGCAAAAAAAGCATCCTTTCTTTGAATGCTCTTTCTACTTTATTGCCTGGCTCATAGCCAGACAGCATGCTTTTAAAATCTATTCTGTCAGAGTTCTGAGATAACGACATTGGCCTTATTCAGCTTTTTAGGTTCAAGCCCTGAAATAATCTCTCCTCCACCGGCATTTGTTTGATCTCCTTTTTCAACCCTTACATAGAGCTGTTCTCTGTTGATCTTCTTAAAAGTTACAATGCCTTTTTTATTAGTGAGTTGAAACTCTTGAATGGCATTCTTTTCACTGTTGTAATCTGCCTGAGTAGCATAGATGGTCACTTTTGCGTCAGGAACTACATTACCTAATTCATCGACAACTGTAATTCTTAATTTAGTATTGAATATTTGAGCTGAGGCTTCTTGTTTCATTCCGAAACACATGAGGCCTATGAAGGTTAATACCAAGTATTTTTTCATTGCTTAATTATTTATGATTCAAAGACTTTATCGAGCAAATCCTGAAAAGGTTCTGCTTTTGTATATTGGCGATCTTGATAGACATTCGCCATCAGTTTTATATAACTGGGTTTTCTGTCTACTTCTGTTTTCTCTATGAGCACGTTTCCAAAACGCTGATTGATCACTTTGGTTTCTAATTCTTCTGCAATCGGTTTGAGGTACCATTTTTCAATGGTTTCTTCATAGGTATCCTTATCCATGATTCTACGATCGGACTGAGCGATCTTATAACCATTTTGAAACACCACTTCCTTAAAATAATCGAAGAGATTTCTAAAATTCTCCTGCCCTACTTCAGGTTTGTAACTGATGGCAAATCCGTTCGAATAGGCCGTATCTAGTATATGGACATCTAAATAAGAAACGATCCCCTGTTTTTTCAAGTAATAGCCTCTCTCCACTTCCTTTATCAATTCTCTTGATCGATCTGAATGCAGCCATTCTTGATAAGAAGCGAGTTCTTTTTCAGACCTTGTCATTACTTCATGAATAAAAGCTGTTTTGGGAGCTTGCTTACCAAATAACTTCCCTACTACATCATCGAAAAAGCCCATACCCAAAGGTAACGAATAGGAGCTTTCTTAAAGACAAATTCGGATTGAGTTTAGACTGGTATGAAATAAAAATACTTTAGCAGTTTCTAATACCTGATTACGGCAGAACTTTAATTCAATGCTTTCTCGAAAGCTTTAGGTACCCAAAATCGTCATAGTGTAAATTACCATGATCGATGAGTTCGGCTAACAGTTCCAAAAAAAGGGGTTTATCTGAAGGGTCCAGAACCCTTACCAGCTCTTCTTCTGTCATTTCATCATCAGTGAGTAAAAGCTCTGTAACCTGTTTCTTATAATGCTTTCTGTGGTAAGCATCCTTTTCATGTTTTTGCCTGTTCACGCAATTATCGCATACTTCGCAATTTCCATAATCGGTTTCACCAAAGTATGCTAGCAGCTGCTTTGTGCGGCAAACGTCTTCATTGTGTAAATAGGAAATTACCGCCTCCATTTTCTCTAGCTTTAATTTCCGCTTGGCTTTAAGTGCTTTTTCGTCAATACCTAATTTCTCTACGGCCTTCCTCGGGGATAAAAAAGTGAGCTGTGGTTTATCTTTCTGTTCGTTGAATTCCACAATCTCCCTTTGGTGCAGATTATTCAAAATCGCTCTGATCTGGCTAACTGACAGCCCTAATAATGCCCCCAAATTATTCTCTTGCAGACTGATAAAGTTTTGATATACCTCACCACCATGTAATCTCAAAAGTGCTTTAATCAGTGGGTCGAATTGCGCGTTGGCTATTTGAAATTCGTACATCTTCCGCTGATCAATATTGAACTTAAGCTTGCTAGGGCTGAAAAAAGATTCGGAGAGGTGAATGAGCCCTTGCTCTTGAAGCACTTTTAGCGCATTGAAAATATCTAATGGATGCCTTTGAAACCGTTTAGAGAACTGCTCCACATCAAAATCGAAGCTTTCATCTGGCCAACTGCCCACCGCCAATTGAAAGTAATTGCCTAGCATTTGATAAACCTCTTTGAGCGTTTCTAACTCGGGTAAAGATTGCTCGGTCTTTCTGCGCAGTAAATCAATATCTGCCTGATTACAAATAGCTACTGCAAAGGCCTTTCGTTCATCTCGACCAGCCCTGCCTGCTTCTTGATAGTAGGCTTCAAGGTTGTCGGGCAAATCCATATGAGCTACAACTCTAACATCTGGCTTATCAATACCCATTCCAAAAGCATTAGTAGAAACAATGACGCGGGTGCGATTATGAATCCAGTCTTCTTGCTTTAAGTTTCTTTCTTGATAGGTCAACCCCGCATGGTAGAAATCTGCAGAAATGTGATTTTGTATCAGCATTTGAGCCACCTCCTTGGCATGCTTTCGGGTACTTACATAAACCACTGCAGAGCCTCCAACTTTATGCAGAACTTCTAGTAGTTTTCGCTCTTTGTGCTCTTCGTACCGAACAGAGTAGGACAAATTTGAACGGGCAAAACTCTTAGTAAATACCTGAGGCGATTTAAATTTCAGTCTCTCCTGAATATCTTCCCTCACCTTTGGCGTTGCCGTTGCAGTAAGTGCAACAATTGGCGTTTGTGGAAGAATATCCCTCAATTCAGCTATATCCAAATAAGCGGGCCTAAAATCATAACCCCATTGAGAAATGCAGTGTGCTTCGTCTACAGCAATGAGACAAACTCCTCTTCTATCGGCTACCTTCTTTATTCTTTCAATGAATAGCTCTGTCTTTAAACGCTCGGGTGAGCAATAAAGAAACTTAAGATCGGAGTTAGAGGCATTATCTAGTAAATAGTCAATTTCCCTTTTGCTTTGGCCAGCGTGTAAAGCAGCAGCAGAAATACCTCTTTTCTGAAGCTGTTGCACCTGATCTTTCATTAAAGCAATGAGAGGCGAAATCACCAAGCATAAACCGTCCATAGCCAGCGCTGGTACCTGAAAGCAAATGGATTTACCTCCACCTGTTGGCAAGAGTGCCAAAACATCTTGTTGCGCTAAAACCGATGCAATAATATCCTCCTGTAAAGGCCTGAAAGTTTCATGGCCCCAATACTTTTTAAGGATATCAATGGGTTGGTTCATCTTTTGAATATAGTGATCAGTAGATCAGAAATTAGAAATCAGTCTTAGGAATTTGCCTCTACCCCAGCCCTAAAGAGTAAGTTACATAGTACTTCACTGTGAAATTAAGTCCTTTTAGGGGATTAGAGGTTACCAACTCGGTTTTTCCTTGTTCAGAAAAGCGGCAATTCCTTTTTGGCAATCTTCAGAAGCGCGGGCTTTCGCGTTTTGCTCTGCGGCATAATTTAAGCCATCTTCCAACTTCAACTCTTGTACATGAGCAATCATCTGCTTCGTAAACTGCATAGACTGACCTGAATTCTTCTTCACTAACTTTCTGGCAAATTCGCTAACTGTCTCATCCAATTCACCTTCTTTCACCACATGGTTAATCAAACCAAAAGCTTTAGCCTCATCGGCCGAAATAAGGTCACCTGAGAGCAAGAGCTCTTTTGCTTTCCCCTCGCCAATCTTTCGCAACAAAAACACTTTCACAATGGCAGGAATAAAACCGATCCGTACTTCGGTATAGCCAAACTGGGCTTCCTCCACAGAAAAAGAGAAATCGCACACCGTGGCTAAGCCACAGCCTCCAGCAATGGCATGACCTTGAATTTTAGCGATCACCACTTTTGGGTGAGTATAGATGGTCTGAAATAATTCTTTTAGGTGGTTAGAATCTGCCAAGTTCTCTTCGAAAGTATTCTGTTGAAGTTGTTGGAGATACGCCAAATCGGCACCTGCACAAAAGGCTTCTCCTTTCGCTGCCAGCACTATCACCTTAGCATCTTTATCCTCAGCAGCCTGCTGAAAAGCAAGCTTCAACTCACTTACCACTTGTTCATTCAGTGCGTTCCGCTTTTCAGGTCGGTTCAGCGTGATGGTACAAATTCTGTCTTTGACTGTGTAGTTTACAAAATTCATGGTTTCCATAGGCTGCTAAAATAGCCATTGGTCGCGACTTGATGGATACTTAGTTCATATTCCTTGGCCTCTTGCATCAACTTTTGCTGAATATAAAAGGAGTTTGACTTATCCAGAATGATTTGCTTGGCCTCAAATTGATTCAATATCTTGGGCAAGGATCTAACTGAGTTGTTGGAAATCACCATAAAATCAAAAGTCATCTTCTCGGTTTCATTAATCGACATTGAAGGTTCTTGATTCAACCATAAAATAGATTTACCCTCAAAAACAGCAAGTTCGCCATAAGGCAATTTTTGAGAAGCAACCGTTAACTGATCTAAATAATGTTGCTGTTCTACGCCAGCAATCAATCTCTTGCCATGTAAATGAAACTTCTGTCGCTCAGGATCCTTCAAAAACTCCTCATCTGCTATTAATAACCCTTCATGGCCAACCCGGAAATCTATTACAGAGCCGTTGTTAACATCCAGCACCGACAATTCATAAGATGTTGAATAAGGCGTGAAATGACCAATCTGTGAAATGGCAAAGGCCATGGCACAAACCAAACTCAGCTTAAGATATTTGAGTCTTCTTGAAATGGAATAAAAAATTAATCCCACTAACATGGCGTAAACGAGCCAAGTATCTAAAATTGAAAAGTAAATCCCATCTATTGTGCTATTTGGTAGTTGGCTTGCCATAAATACTAGCCAGTTAATAGCTTTTACAAAACCATTTAGCAGCCAGCCAACAGCTATCGCCAAAAACGGGAACCATGAAGTTGCTAACAAAACCAAACCCCCAATGAGAATAGCAAAGGCAGCTGGAATAATGAACAGATTTGACAATAAGAAATAGGTTGGAAATTGATGGAAATACAGCATACTCAATGGGCCTGTAGCCACCTGAGCCGCAATTGAAACACAAGTGATAGACCATATCTTATCGAGTAACCAGTTGTTGACAACGAGCAGGCCATAAATTTTAGGATGGAGAAAAACGATACCGAAAACGGCAAGAAAGGAAAGCTGAAAACCAACACTCATGATGAGGTAAGGATTGAATAACAGCAAAGCCAATGCAGAAAGTGAAAGTGTATTATAAATGTTACCCTTCCGAAACAATGCTCGTCCGAGAGCCACAAAAGTGAACATTGTGACTGCCCTTAATACTGAAGGTGAAAGACCTGTGATTAAGGCATAACACCATAAAATAGACACAGAAATGATGGCCATCCACCAGCGATATTTCCTCCTGTGTAATCGAAGGTATTTCAGCAGACCAAAAATAATAGCGTATATAATTCCCACATGCAGCCCAGAAACAGCCAAAACATGCATCGCTCCTGTTGCAGAAAATGACTGGATGAGCTCATTATCCAGTTCATCCTTCACTCCTAAAACCAAGGCTAGTATAACTGCCCGAGCTTTTGCGTTTGGAATATATTCCATGACCTGTCTGGCACAATAGTCTCTAATGGGAATTGATTTTTCTACAAAAGGATTAGGAGCACTATGGCCAATGAGTTGAAACTTATCCCCCGCAAATTGCTGAAACCTGATGTTCTGATAGGTCAAGTAATTGCTGTAGTCAAACTCTCCGGGATTCGCAGGCGGTGCAGTGGCAACAGGATTTCCCTGCAGCAAAACCAAGTCTCCATAAGTCAAATTGGCACCAACCTCTTTATCAAAATAGGCATTTACTCTGCCATTCAATTTTACCCAAGAAGTATCAATGAGCACATCATAAACCTCCAAAACCGCCCGAATAGAATTTTCCTTCTGTTCAGGTTCGGTAATCAATTGGGCCTTATAAGCTAGAATATTACGTTGATCTAAACTGTCATTTTTCACCAAGTAGAAATCTAATCTTAAGGCGCCAAAGCTAAAAAGCAGCACAAAACTCAATATGGACAAGAGGTATTGGAAGCGAAGAGAGTTCCAACGGAGAAAAATCAGGTAGGCCAGAAAAAAGCCAAACACAATTGGCAAAGGCAATAGTACGACTTCACCTAGATAGTGTCTGCTAACAATGCCTAAGGCAAAAAACAGGGTAAAACGAAGAAATGGAAATCGTTGAAATATGCTCAAACTGTGTGTATTTAGTTTGAGAATTTAGAGAAAATCTAAAAAACAATCAAGAACAGAGATTACAAATAAATAACCCGCCTGTTCTGAGCAATTTAATAAAGAACAGACCGGTTGTCACATCTTAAAACCTTGTTAACACAGGTTTCAATTCTCGCAATTACGAATATTTGAAATTTGGTATTTAAGCTTGAAGCTTAACCCCTAAACCTTCTTCTGCATTTCGAAATGGTCTATACCCACCTCATCGAACTTCTCACCAACTTTTTCAAAGCCAAAGCGAGAATAAAGTCCCATTACATTCATCTGAGCATGAAGGTAGATAAGTGTTCCCTCTGGCAGACTCTCCTTATCGAGGTATCCTAGAACAGTTTGAACAAGACGTTTACCGATTCCCTTGCCTCTGAATTTTTCAAGTACTGCAAATCTTTCGAGCTTGTAGCCTTTCTGTGTAGTTCTATAACGACAGGTACCTGCAGGTTCACCGCTCACAAAAGCAATAAAATGGATCGACTCTTCATCCAACCCATCAAACTCCTCCTCTTCTGGGCAGTCCTGTCCTACAATGAAGACTTCTCTTCTAATCTCAAAAGCTTGCTCAAGCTCCTGCTGATTTTCGATTTTCTTTACTCTGATCACTTTTCTTAGTTGGTTTGTCGTATGCGTGTATAATTTCTTTCACCAGTTTATGCCTTACCACGTCTTTCGTATTTAGCTCAACGGTGGCAATACCTTTAACGTTGCTTAAAAGCCTCACCGCCTCTGCCAATCCCGAATGCTGATGGTGTGGTAAATCTACCTGAGATTTATCGCCAGTCACTATTACTTTTGAATTTGGCCCCATTCGGGTCAAAAACATTTTCATTTGCATGGAGGTGGTATTTTGTGCCTCATCTAAAAGAACAAAGGCATTATTCAAAGTCCTCCCGCGCATGTAGGCTAAGGGTGCTATCTCAATAATATTATTTTCCTGATAGTATTTCAATTTTTCCAAAGGGATCATTTCCCCTAGTGCATCGTAAATAGGCCGCAAGTAGGGATCAATTTTTTCCTTTAAATCTCCTGGTAAAAAACCAAGGTTCTCTCCTGCTTCAACCGCAGGGCGAGTGATAATGATCTTTTGCACTTCCTTATTCTTCAAGGCTCTCACCGCCATGGCCACAGAAATGTATGTTTTTCCAGAACCTGCTGGCCCTACGGCAAAAACTAAATCATTATTGTGTACTGCCTCTACAAGCACCCTTTGGTTCAGTGTCTTCGGCTTAATGATATTACCTCTATTCCCATAAACCAAGGTTTCTTCGGCATTGTCCTTATCTAAGTGACTTATTTCTCTGCGCACATAAGATTGAACACTCTCATTGGTGATTTTGCCAAACTTGTGATAATGACTCACCAGAGATTGAACAATATCGTTGATCTGAATAATTTCAGACGCACTACCTTTAATTAGCAGTTCATTGCCACGAGAGACGATTTTACTCTTCGGAAAAGCAGATGCGACCTCCTTAATGTTTTCATTCCCCACACCGAGGAAATCGACCATTGTAATATTATCTAGGGTTATAAGTTTTTCTACCAAATTTCAGATGCGTATAAAAGATTGTCTAAGCTTAAATTTTCGATATTTTTGCTTTCACTAAATTATGGAATAAACGCCAAAGTCAATTATGACACTCATTACTTTCACTTCAGATTTTGGACTGGGTGACCATTATGTGGCGCAATGTAAGGCGAGAATTCTCACCGAATATCCTGAGGCAAATATTATTGATATTTCGCATCAAACCAATCTGTTCGATCTGGCAGATTTAGCTTTTGTCATTTCATCTGTTTACCAGGACTTTCCCAAAGGAACCATTCACTTTATTGGTGGCGATTCTGGCAATGCCAAAAACCAAGACTACCTCTTTGCCGAAGTAGACGGTCACTTATTTGTTGCTCCAGACAGTGGCGTTTTAAGCCTTATCAATGAAAAAGATCCTGCTAACATTTTCAGGCTCACCATTGACGAGAATGCATATCGTGAATTACCTGGTATTGTTGGGAAAATAGCAAAGGGTGAAAAGGTCGAAGACTTAGGCACTCCTGTTTCCGAATTCAAACAATACTTGAAAAGAAAATCTAGGGCTACCAAAAAGGAAATCTCAGGTCATGTTATTCATGTAGACCATTATGGTAACCTGATCACGAATATTGAGAAAGTTGATTTTGACATTCTGAGCAGAGAAAGAAAGTTTACCATTACGTTTGGCCGAGAGAAAGTAAACGATGTGCAGCAATTCATGAATGAAGTTGAGCCAGGTGATGCTTTTGTGGTCTTTAATGATGGAGGCCAGTTGATGATAGGTATTAACCAAGGCAGTGGAAGCCAGCTTTTAGGCATGGAATATGATAGCCCAGTAACCATTCAATTTGAAGACTAATGTTGATTAGAATTGTAAGAATGACTTTTAGGCCAGAAGAAGTTGAGGGCTTTCTCGAGTTATTTGACACCACTAAAGAACGCATCAGAAACTTTGAAGGCTGCCAACATTTGGAGTTAATGAGAGATTATAACGACCCCAATATATTCATCACCTATAGCCATTGGGAGTCTGAAGAGCACCTCAACAATTATCGATTCTCTCCTCTTTTTGGCGAAGTTTGGAAAGCCACTAAAGCCAAGTTTGCCGACAAACCAATTGCCTTTTCCTCAAAGAAGGTGATGGAAATTAATTAAAGAAGAGATTAGATTAGAGCGTCAGTAATAGCACCATTGTACTATCCCTTTCTGAAAAGAAATTCTGAGCATTCTTCTGACTTTATAAAAAGTGTAAAGAAAAATTCTAGAATGACGAAACCATCTTCTTTTTCCTTAAAAAGATGGTTGTTTAATAAGAAATCTTTATTCATTTTTGCACTCCCAATTCAGAAATGCCCAGGTGGCGGAATTGGTAGACGCGTTGGTCTCAAACACCAATGTCTTCGGACGTGCCGGTTCGACTCCGGCCCTGGGTACA
>CAYGKL010000033.1:0-29043 GCA_964350505.1 uncultured Roseivirgaceae bacterium
TCCCCTCTCAAAACTCTCATCCCAAAAGCGGATGCAAAGGTAATGAAAAGAATTTCTAATTACCAATACCGAGTTAAATTTTTCAAAGAATTTTATTTTTTCAAACTTTTAAATCGCTTTCCTTCCGAAAGGGAGGACAAAGGTAAGTGAATAATTCTATTCTGAAAAGGTTACTAAGTAAATACTTGAAAAAGAATTATAGTTAGCTAATTGTTAGAAAGTTAGCCTATGAAATAATTGTCTGAGTACGGTCTGGCCCTACTGACACTATCTTTATAGGAACGCCTGTTTGCTCTTCGATATAGGATATATAGCTTTTCAATTCAGCAGGCATATCATCTACTGTGCGTACTTTCGTTAGATCTACTTTCCAACCTGGTAAAGTCTCATACACTGGCTCTACATCTTCATCCAATAACTGAAACGGCATTTCTTGAGTGACTGAACCGTCTTTCAATTTGTAGTGTGTGCAAATCTTTATCTCATCTAATATAGAGAGCACATCGGCTTTCATCATGAAGAGCTGAGTTACACCATTAATCATAATAGCATAATTAAGTGCTGGTAGATCTAGCCACCCGCATCTTCTTGGTCGACCAGTTGTCGCCCCAAACTCATTACCTTCTCTTTGAATGGACTCTCCAGTTTCATCGAAGAGTTCGGTAGGGAATGGGCCACCTCCAACTCTCGTGCAATAGGCTTTAAAAATACCAAAGACCTCACCAATGTTTTTTGGTGCAATGCCCAAGCCTGTACAGGCACCGGCCGTCATTGTATTTGAACTAGTAACATAAGGATAGCTACCGAAATCAATATCTAGCAATGAGCCTTGTGCGCCCTCAGCCAGTATGGTTTGATTAGAATTTATACTGTCATTAATGAGGTATTCAGAATTAACCAAATTGAAGCCTTTTAGAAACTCCACCGCTTCAAAGAAAGGTGCTTCCGCTTCTTCTAAATTATATTCGAACTCATAATGATTTAGAATGCGTTCGTGCTTATTAACAAGGTTTCTGTAACGCTCTTCGAAGCCTGGAGCTAAAATATCTCCTACTCTCAATCCATTTCTGGCAATCTTATCTTGGTACGATGGTCCAATTCCTTTTAAGGTTGAGCCAATCTTATCCTTTCCTTTGGAGTGTTCATAAGCAGCATCTAAGAGCTTATGAGAAGGAAGAATGATTTGTGTCTTCTTAGAAATGAAAAGGTTTTTAGTGAAATCAATCTCGAATTTGGCGAGGGCTTCAATCTCTTTCTTGAAAATAACAGGATCAAGAACAACCCCATTTCCGATGATATTCTGAATTTGCTCTCTAAAAATACCTGAAGGAATTTGATGCAGTACATGTTTATGTCCATCAAACTCTAGGGTATGACCTGCATTGGGACCTCCCTGAAACCTTGCAACAACATTGTACTTAGGCGCTAAATAATCGACAACTTTACCTTTGCCTTCATCACCCCACTGTAAGCCTAATAAGACGTCTACTTTCATTCTAATTCAATCAGGATTTCAATTCTTGGATAGCTTCTTCAACAGATTCTGAAATTTTGAAGATCGCTGTTAGTTTAGTTATAATCAGTAGCTTTTTCACATGATCAGATGGTTTTACAATCACCACTTCCCCTTCTTGGTTTCTGAACTTAGTGAGCAATGTAATTAACACCCCTATACCACTACTGTTAATATATTTTACGTTTTCTATATCAATTGCACAAAGCACTAACCCTTTGTTTATGGCATCATTGGCCGCATCTAAAAGACTTGGCCCTACCTCTTCACCTATTAGGTTGCCTTCAATATTAAGAATGAAGACTCCGCTATTTTCTGAGCTCTTAAACGTCATGATTACTCTGTTTTGGCTTTATCACCTTTTGGCTTTGCGAAAAAATAAAGTGTATGATGCATGATTTCAATATCGAACATTTCTTCCAAAGTGTTCTTTATATTTTGAATACGAGGATCACAAAACTCAATAACATCTGTTGAGTTCATCATTAGAATATGGTCATGCTGTTTGAAGCCATAAGACTTCTCATACTGCGCCATATTCTTACCGAACTGATGCTTTGTGACCAAATCACATTCGACCAACAAATCTAGAGTATTGTAGACCGTGGCACGAGACACTCTGTAATTTTTATTCTTCATGCTAATGTAGAGAGACTCTACATCGAAATGCCCATCTCGAGTATAGATTTCCTCAAGAATAGCAAAGCGCTCGGGGGTTTTGCGCAAAGCCTTATTTTCCAGATACGCTGTGAATATCTGCATTACTTGCTCAAAAACCTTTGGATTAAACGCCATTTTATCGGGTTAGGGTGCAAATATAAGATAGTTTAATTAATAGCCGCAGTTAGTTAGCATCAGATGAATCGTGTCGGGTAACTCTCATAACACCAACTACCTTCTCTAGCTTACGGATCAATTCATCGAGATGCTTGGTATTGTTGATGTATAGTCTAATCTGACCATCAAAAATACCAGTTTCCGTATCTATACTAATCGACTGCATATTTACTTTCAACTCGCTAGAAATGATGTTAGTCACATCCCTCATCAAGCCTACTCTATCAGTACCAATAATTCTTAATACCGCTAAAAATGCGTTCTGCTGTTGCGACATCCACTTGGATTTCACAATTCTGTTACCATGTCTGGATAAAAGCTCGGGAGCGTTTGGACAGGTAGTTCTATGTATTTTGATTCCCTCATTCACTGTTATGAACCCAAATACATCGTCTCCAGGGATTGGGTTGCAGCATTTGGCAAATCGGTAATCCAACACATCGAGATCTTCTCCAATGAGGAGTATATCTTTATTAGTATCACCTACTTTTTTAAAGTCATCCCCTAACTCAAAATCCTTTCTTTTAACTCTAAGGCTTTTTTGTCGCTCCTTCTTAAAGTCTTTAAAGTTCTTAATTTGTGAAGGATCGATTATCCCTCTGCCCACCTTATAATAGAAGTCTCCAACCGTTTTTTCTTCAAAATAAGCTCTTAGCTGATTTGCTACTTCCCCATCGAAGGGCACTCTCATTTGTTTTAGCTTACGCTGAACAATTTCCTTTCCATCAACAGCGGCAATCTTTTTAGCCTCTTTAAGAGTATCCTTAATTTTTGATTTTGCCTTTGATGTAACTACAAACCGGAGCCAATCTTCATTAGGTCTTTGTTTGTTTGAAGTAAGGATCTCAATCTGATCTCCATTTCTTAACTGATAATTTAAAGGAACAAGTTTATTGTTCACTTTGGCACCTAAGCACTTGGCTCCTATTTCAGTATGAATGTCAAAGGCAAAATCTAATGCAGTAGCTCCGCTTGGCAATATTTTAAGATCTCCTTTAGGGGTAAATATGAATACTTCTTCACTAAAGAGATTAGATCGAAAGTCATCTACAAACTCAATGGCATTTGTGTCGTTCTGTTCGATCATGTCGCGCACCTTATGAATCCACATTTCTAGGCCAGATTCATGGGCAGGATTCATTCCATCTTTATACTTCCAATGTGCTGCATAGCCTTTCTCAGCGATATCGTCCATACGCTGAGTACGGATTTGTACTTCAACCCAACGTCCGGTTCTACTCATTACAGTCGTATGCAATGATTCATAACCATTGGCCTTTGGTGTACTTACCCAGTCTCTTAAGCGGTCTGGATTAGGGTTATAGAAATCTGTAACTATGGAATATACTTGCCAACAAGCAGACTTTTCTTGTTCATAGGTTGTATCGAGTGTAATCCTTACAGCAAACAAATCATACACCTCTTCGAAGGGTATACTTTGCTTCTTCATCTTATTCCAAATGGAGTAGATAGATTTAGGACGCCCTTTGACCTCAAAATTTAGCCCCGTTTTATTAAGCTCATCGAGGATCGGACTGATGAAGTTCTTGATAAATTTAGCCCGAGAAGACTTGCTCTCAGCGATTTTTTCAATGATTTCTACATAAACCTCCGGTTCGGTATATTTCAGCCAAAGGTCTTCCAATTCAGATTTTATGGCGTAAAGGCCTAGGCGGTGCGCCAAAGGAGCGTATAGATAGATTGTCTCTGAAATTATTTTAAGCTGCTTATGCCTAGGCATGCTATCAAGGGTACGCATGTTATGTAGTCTATCAGCAAGCTTTACTAAAATCACCCTCACGTCTTCTGAAAGTGTCAGCAACATTTTTCGGAAATTCTCGGCTTGCTGGGAGCTCCCGTGATCGAATACCCCTGAAATCTTTGTTAATCCATCAATTATCTTAGACACTTTTGGACCAAAAGATTCTTTGATTTCATCGAGCTCAATATCCGTGTCCTCAACCACATCATGCATCAATGCAGCTATGATAGATGTTGTACCTAGACCAATTTCCTCAACACATATTTCTGCTACAGCCAAAGGGTGGAAAATGTATGGCTCTCCTGACTTTCTTCGCATTTCCTTGTGCGCCTCTAAAGAGAGGTTAAAGGCCTTTTTTATGAGCTTAGCATCGTTGTCTTTTAAGAACGGTTTAGCCTTGCGTAGTAGCCTCCTGTACCTCCTTAGTATCTCCTTCCTTTCTGCTTCTACATCGACTTCAATCATATCAAATTATTAGGTTCAAGTAAGGTCAAAAGAATTAAAAAAATAAGCAAACAAATTATTGACTTCAATCTGAATTAATATACCTTTGCAATCCATTTCAAAACGGGAAGCGGATGTGGCGAAATTGGTAGACGCACTAGACTTAGGATCTAGCGCCTCAGGGCATGGGGGTTCGAGTCCCTCCATCCGCACAAACTGAACCCTCGGTCGCAAGATTTGAGGGTTTTTATTTATTGATATAAACGATAAAACATTGGACATTACTCTAGACAAAAAGGATTCGAATGTCGCTTCAATTAAAGTTAAACTAAACGAAGCTGATTATCAATCGAAAGTAGACGAAAAGATTAAGGACTACAGCAAAAAAGCCCAGATTAAGGGTTTTAGACAAGGCAAGGTCCCTCAAAGTCTCGTTAAAAAAATGTACGGCAGATCTATTTTGGTTGAAGAAATCAACCATATCGTAGGCCATGCGGTTCAAGACTACATTAGAGACAACGATTTAAAGATCTTGGGTGAGCCTATTCCAAACCAGCAACAAATTGAAGCTGTTGATTGGGACACTCAAATTGATTTTGAGTTCGAATATAATATTGGTTTAGTTGATGACTTCAAGGTTGACTTGGGGAAAAAAGTAAAAGTAACCCATTACGAAATTGATATTAATGATGCGGTAATTGACGAAACTGTTGATAACATAAGGACTCAATTTGGAAAGATGACCAACCCTGAAGTGAGTGAAGAAGGCGACATGCTTTTTGGAACACTTTCTCAAGAGGCTACCGAAATTAGTCATGATACAACTATCGACCCCTCAGAATTCACAAAAACCAATGCTAAGAAATTCGTTGGCAAGAAGAAGGGAGATGTAATCGCTGTAGATCTTTCAAAACTCTATAGCGAGAAAGCACAACAAGCCTCACAAATCGGAAAAACCGAAGACGAGCTTGAGGGAATTGACATGAGCTTCAATTTCGAAGTGAAAAATGTCAATCGAAGAAGCTTAGCTGATGTCGACCAAGAATTGTTTGATAAAACATTTGGACCTGATGTTGTAAAAAATGAAGAGGAATTTAGAGCTAAGGTTTCTGATACTATCAGAGAAAACTACTCAAGAGAAACTAATGCTTGGCTGAACAAAACTATTCAGGACGAACTGATAAAAAATACCAAAATCAATCTTCCAGATGCCTTCCTAAAGGAGTGGTTAAAACTCTCAGGAGAAGGTAAAGTGACTGATGCAGATCTTGAAAATGAATACCATATCTATGCTGACCAACTTCGTTGGAACCTCATTTCAGGGCAAATAGCTAAAGATTCAGAGGTGAAAGCTGAGCACGAAGACATTAGAGAAGCCACAAGACAAATGATTGAAGCTCAATTTATGGGTTCAGGATTAGGTCAGATGGTTGATCAAATGGATTCGTTCATTGAGCATTATCTTCAGGGAGAAAATGGACAGAACTACATGAAAATGGCAGAGCAAGTTCAGCAAGAAAAAGTGCTAGATCACATCAAAAGTGAAATAGAAATTAAGGCTAAAAAAGTAAGTCTAGATCAGTTCAAAGAAATCGTTAAATAATAACGAACCTTTGCGCTATTGAAGATGTTGAATGAAAGTCCTTTCTCGGAAGGGCTTTTTTTTTAATTTTGTTCAGTTAAAGGTGAAAGAAACTAATGATCAATAAGGAAGAATTCAGAAAATTTGCCATTCATAATCAAGGCGTGAGTGGAAGCACATTCGATGCATATGCCAATAGAGTTGAGAATATGACCCGATCGGTTATAGAAGAAAGACCTACTCGTTTTGCAGAAATCGATGTGTTTTCGAGATTAATCATGGATCGAATCATCTTTTTAGGGATGGGCGTAGATGATAACATTGCCAACATTATTACGGCTCAATTGCTATTTTTGGAGTCGGTAGACCCAAATAGAGATATTACCATGTACATTAACAGCCCAGGAGGTTCTGTTTACGCAGGCTTGGGTATGTACGACACCATGCAATTTGTAAAACCAGATGTGGCTACTATTTGTACAGGTATGGCTGCTTCAATGGCTGCTGTATTGATGAGTGCAGGTGCTCCTGGCAAAAGAGCGGGACTTCCACATTCAAGAATTATGATCCACCAGCCAAGTGGCGGTATGCAGGGTCAATCTAGAGATATGGAGATTACGCTTAAGCAAATGCAAGAGTTGAGAAAAGATTTATACGATATCTTGGCTAAACATACAGGCCAGCCTTACGAGAAGATAGAAAAAGACTCAGATAGAGACTATTGGATGCGTGCGGCTGATGCTAAAGAGTACGGACTCATTGACGAGGTACTCACACGAAAATAAAAGTTTATGGCAGAGGTTACTTGTTCGTTTTGCGGACGCAATAAAAAAGATGTTGACTTAATGATATCCGGCATTCATGCCCATATCTGTAATCATTGTATTACGCAGGCCAACCAGATTCTATCAGAAGAATTGAAAACGAAATCTTCTGAAGACTCTCCTAAATTCAACCTGATCAAACCTATCGAGATGAAAAAATATCTTGATCAGTATGTAGTGGGTCAGGATGAGTCTAAAAAAGTAATCTCTGTTGCTGTCTATAATCACTATAAGCGCTTATTACAGAAATCTAACGATGATGATATTGTGATTGAAAAATCCAATATCATTATGGTTGGAGAAACAGGTACGGGTAAAACTTATATTGCTAAAACGCTTGCTAAAATTTTACAAGTTCCTTTCTGTATTGCTGATGCTACTGTATTGACAGAAGCAGGTTATGTTGGTGAAGACGTAGAAAGTATCTTGACACGTCTCCTTCAAGCAGCAGACTATGATGTTGAATCTGCAGAAAGAGGCATCATTTATATAGACGAAATAGATAAGATTGCGCGTAAGTCAGACAATCCATCCATTACGCGTGACGTGAGTGGTGAAGGTGTGCAGCAGGCTCTTCTAAAGCTACTAGAAGGTACCGCAGTAAACGTACCGCCTCAGGGAGGAAGAAAGCATCCGGATCAGAAGATGATCTCTGTCAACACAGACAACATCCTATTTATTTGTGGTGGTGCTTTTGATGGCATTACTCGACACATTGCCAACCGATTGAATACGCAGCCTCTTGGTTTCTCTGTTTCTAAGGATGACCAAATGATGTTTGACAAAGACAACTTACATCAATATGTGAATGCTCAGGATTTGAAGAACTTCGGTTTGATTCCGGAGCTTATTGGTCGTTTACCAATTGTTACTCACTTGAATCCGCTTAATCCGGAAATTCTTAAAAGTATACTGACGACTCCTAAAAATGCTTTAATTAAGCAGTATTCGAAGTTATTCGATATGGAGGAAATCAAAATTGAATTTGAGGAATCAGCACTAGATTATATTGTTGAGAAGGCCTTAGAATTTAAGCTTGGTGCTAGAGGGTTGAGATCAATCTGTGAGGCTATCATGACTGACGCTATGTTCGAACTACCATCAGATTCGGAAACCAAAGAACTGATGATAGACAAAAAGTATGCGAGAGAAAAATTCGAGAAATCGAAGTTCAAGAAATTGAAGGTGGCCTAAAGCCGAAGGTCGGAAGTCGTGTTATTAAACTTAAGTTCGAAAGAATAATTCTACTATTCTGCTGAATTACTCACCGAAGTATTCCACAAAGTTTCTAGGTGTTTCGTATAGTTTAAGAGAATGTAATTGTCCATTGGGTGTAATCTCTTTCACTCTTGGGGCTAAAATTCTCCAGATTTCCATTACCAATATTTCACAGCTGGCCATTTTACCTTCCATGAAGTCTACATCTACATTCAGATTTTTATGATCTAGCTTCTCAATTACATCAGCCTTAATAAGCTCAGAGAGTTGTTTCAAATCTACAACAAACCCTGTCTCAGCGTCTGGAATTCCCTTCACTGTGGTAATCAGCTCAAAATTATGGCCATGCCAGTTGGAGTTGGCACATGGACCAAAGACTTCAAAGTTCTTCTCATCGCTCCATTTAGGATTATAAAGCTTATGTGCTGCGTTGAAATGCTCTTTTCTACTAACGTAAACCATTCTTACTGAAATTGGCTGCAAATATAATGGATTTCGATTGAAACGGATTTGTGCAGTTTAAAGAATCTCAATCACCAAGGATATTGAATATCCTCTTTTGAATAAACGTGATCTCTCATAATAAATCTCGAATCCTTGCCTTTACTTTTTGTAAACACATCGGATGGCGAAAACAACTTCTTCAACCATGATAATGGTGTAAGAATCAAGAAATATACAAGGGTCAATAAAATTGCCCCATTTATTCTACCTAGCAGCATCCCAAAGGCCATCCAGATTGAGGCGATCCCTGAGGCAACACTTTTAAATAGTGCACTAAGCAACGCAATGCCTAAAATAACATAAGATAAGATCTCGTTTTCAGTGCCTGTCTTATATTTTATGAAGAATCGGATAGCTATAAGACCGGCTAAAAGCCCAACTATCACTCCATACGAATTCGATACTTTTTTCAGCTTCATAGTTGTGCATTTGGTTTAACGATCCAACTATTCCCTAGTGCCAATGCATCCATATGGGTTTTTAGAAAACATTCGTAAGCTTCTGATGGTGTGCATACAATCGGCTCATTATTAACATTAAAACTGGTATTAATTAATAGTGAATGTCCAGTTTGCTTTTTGAAGTTGACTAAAAGCTTGTACAACAATGGGTTGGTTTCATGATCTACAGTTTGAATTCTGCTAGAATAATCTACATGCGAAATACCTGGAAAATCTGAATTCACCCAATCACATTTTTCCTTAATCGAGAGGCTTTCGAAGTTTGCTGGCAAAGCCTTTCTTTTGGATTCAATAATGTTGGTAATAATAGCCATATAAGGCGATGTTGTGTTCAGCTCAAAGTATTCCCATAGGTCTTCTTCTAGAAGAATAACTGCGAATGGTCTGAACGATTCTCTGAATTTAATTTTTAAGTTAATTTGTCTCTGGACATCTTCCTTCATAGGATTCCCTAAAATTGAACGCGCGCCCAAAGCCCTCGCTCCAAATTCCATTCTACCCTGAAACCAGCCAACTACTTTGCCTTCAATAAGGCTCGAAGTGACTGTGTTTAATAAGTCTTCATCATCTAATTGATCTGACTTTTGATCCTTCAATTTCAAAAAGGAATTGATGTGCCGATTACTAAACTCTGGGCCTAAAAAAGAAATCCTATTTTTCAGATCAGCCCTATTTTTTGATTTCGATTGAGTTAAAACATTGTGAACAAATAAGGCCGCACCAACAGCGGAGCCAGCATCGCCTACTGCCGGAGGAATGTGAATATTTTTAAATACACCTTGTTCAATTAGTCTACCATTGGCTACACAGTTATAGGCCACCCCACCTGAAAGGCATAAGTTCTCCTCATTTGTAACTGAGCTGATATGTCTTGCCAGCTTAAGAATGATCTCTTCTGTAAAATCTTGTGCAGCCAAAGCTACATCGCAATGTGCTTGGGATATTTCCGCTTTTTCATCTCTTGTTGTCAAGCCGAACAGACTTTCCCAAGAGTTTGAGTTGATCATTCTTTCACCATGAAGGAACCTGAAATGCCTTAGGTTCAGCTCAATAGAGCCGTCCTCAAAAACCCTTACCAAGTCATCATTGATCGCCTCTAAGGTTTTGGAGTAATGCAGTGAAGTTCTATTGCCATATGGCGCTAGCCCCATCATTTTGTACTCACCATCATTTACTCTAAACCCTAAATACTGAGTAAATGAAGAATATAATAGGCCTAAAGAATGAGGGTAATGCTGCTCTTTAATCACCTTAAACTCCGTTTCAGAAGCTTGATAAAGAGAGGTTGTAGTCCATTCACCAACGCCATCAATTGTGAGCACAGCACTACTTTTGAACGGTGATGTATAAAATGCCCAAGCGGCATGTGACAAATGATGCTCAATAAACTTAACTTCAAGATGCTTTGTTGAACCTAAATTCAACCCCTTCAATTGATCATTTAGAAACTTCCTAAAGAATACCTTTTGCTTGAGCCAAGCTGGTATGTATTTAACGAAGCTCGTAAACCCACCTGGAGCAATATGAAAGAAGTTCTCCAACACCCTCTCAAATTTGAGTAGTGGTTTTTCATAAAAAGCGACCAACTCAATTTGCTCTAGATTTATCTGGGCAAACTCAAGACAGAATTTAATGGCGTTGACAGGAAAACTAGCATCGTGCTTTAATCTTGTAAATCTCTCTTCTTGCGCTGCCGCTATCACTTCTCCATTGTGAACTATGCAAGCCGCAGAGTCATGATAAAGAGCTGAAATACCTAAGATATACATGTGAAGAATGGCTTTTAAAACATGCTATAGACGAAAGGCGCAATAGCCGAACCTTCCACAAAAACGATGAGCAAACCTAAAAGAAGTAACACAATAATTATAGGCGCCAACCAGAGTCTTTTTCTGGCGGCCATAAATTGAAGAAGCTCTCGGAATTGATTCATAACCCTAATAATAGCTAGTTTCTGCTAGATAATGCTTTACATAATCATAAACACCATCTTCTAAACTTGTAAACTCTTTTTCGTAACCTATACTTTTGAGTTTTGTCATACTGGCCTCTGTAAAGTATTGATATTTATCCCTGATGTCTACGGGTGTATCTATAAACGAAATACTTTCTTCTACTTCCATCGCGGAAAAAGTGCTTTTCACTAAATCTAAGAATGTGCGAGCCTTGCCGCTTCCTAAATTATAAATGGCA
The DNA here is from genome assembly GCA_964350505.1 of uncultured Roseivirgaceae bacterium. Taxonomy (GTDB): domain Bacteria; phylum Bacteroidota; class Bacteroidia; order Cytophagales; family Cyclobacteriaceae; genus Roseivirga. The sequence goes on from CAYGKL010000033.1 coordinate 11,339, forward strand.
GAATCTTTTCGATGATGCATCAAAAAATAACATACCTCGATTACATCTTTTACATAAACAAAATCTCGCATTTGCTCCCCATCTTTAAAATCAGGATGATGCGATTTAAAGAGCTTCATAGCTCCTGTATTCTGAATCTGGTTAAATGCGTGTAAAATAACTGACGCCATTCTTCCTTTATGGTATTCATTAGGGCCATATACGTTAAAGAATTTCAGCCCAGCCCAGAAAAATGGTTGCTCACTTTGGCGAAGTACCCATTTATCAAACTCATTTTTGGATACACCGTAAGGGTTTAAAGGTTGTAGCTTATCAATCACCTGATGATCGTCCATGTAGCCATGCTCACCACCGCCATAGGTTGCGGCAGAAGATGCATATACCAAAGGTATTTGATGTTGAATACAGGCATTCCAAATCCTTTTTGAATAACTAGTATTCAACTGATCGAGCAACTCTATATCAAATTCTGCAGTATCCGTTCTAGCGCCAAGGTGAAATATAAACTCCACGTCTGTCGCATTTTTTTCAAGCCAGTTGAAGAACTCCGATCTATCTACACGAGCTAGAACCTTTTGGTGGCTCAAGTTTTTCTCTTTTTCGGTATTGCCGAATTTATCTACAGCAATGATATTATTAAAGCCCTCTTGATTCAGCTTTGAAATCAAACAACTTGCTATAAAACCTGCAGCACCAGTAACAATAATCATCTTATACGTTTTGTCAAAGATACTTTTTAAGCTACAAACTAGCGTCTACTTTGAGATTCAAAATTGATCTTATTCAATTTACTCAAAACAGCATGATCGTTATTTCTTAGAGTAAGTATCAGAGGGTTAGCCCCAAGATAGATAACCTGTAGATCGGTTATGACTCCACTATCGGGGAATCCAGTGCTAAATGTTGGCATTGGTTCGAACTCAAAATTCCCATTATTTTTCAAAATCAGTGAAGTTTGAGCATCATAATTCCCAGTAAATACGTCTGGTGTTTTTGAATTCCCCCCTAGAATAATGTCTTTCAGTCCATCATTGTCGATGTCTATTGAAAGGATAGAATTCACTTTTGCAAACTGGACACTTTTGGGTAATTCTTTAATCACGAATTCCCCTGCCCCTTTATTTTCAAACAAAGTTGTACCAAAATGAGTCGCACTTGACTTATAAGCAAGTGATAAAATTGATCTAGGAATAACTTCATCTATCGTAGCTTCTGCATACTTAATATTGGAGAGGAATTTCTTTTTAATGGGAGGAATTTGTTGTGTAATCAAAGCTCTATCCGGAATTGGGAATTCTTGGCCTTCATTGAAGTAGGTAAGAATAGCATCTAAAGTACCATTAGAGTCAAAATCTCTTGCATATACGTTGAGTGGGTACTCATGACTTGCTTTATAACGGCTATTTAATCCTAAGTTAGCCGCAAAGACATCTAGATCTCCATCATTATCAATATCTATGAGTTCAAGGTCATTCCACCAACCTACGTATTGCTCTAAACCAACAACATTAGAGCTATTCACTAACTTTCCATTAATAATCTCAAAGACCATGATTGGCATAAACTCTCCTGAAATGACTAAATCTGGTCGATTATCTCCTGTGAGATCACCCCATTCCGCAGATTTAATCATGCCTGCTTGTTCCAATTCTGGCGATATTTCCTTCAACTGGTTTGAAAAAACACCATCTTCATTAATCAAGAGTTGTGATACTCCTGGTAAAGGATAACTACCTGGGTTTAAACCACCTCCAACAAATAGATCTATATCCCCATCATTATCAAAGTCAAAAGGAGCCACAACACTTCCGCTATGGAAAAGATTAGGGAGCCTATCTGAAGCATCTTTAAATTTGCCAAAACCATCATTCATCAAAAGAATATCCTTATATAAAGGATCGCCATTTGGTAGTTCATTACTACCATTGACAATATAAAGGTCTAAATCATTGTCCTGATCAGCGTCAAAAAAAGCAGCACTCCTCACTTCTGACTCAATACCTATATCAATTTTATATTCGATGAAACTTGGGCCATTTATATTCTGAGTTTGAATAAATATTATGCTCGGCTCTCCCGCTGCACCACCAATAAAGAAATCTTCCAAGCCGTCATTATTTACATCGGAGATCACTGAAATAGGCCCTTCGGTTGATAATTTATGAGGAATAAGCGCTTCACTCTTAAAATCTACATAAGAAGATTCTTTATGAAGGAAATCAAAGTCTATCTCAGATGTAATGTCTTTGAAAACCTTTGAATCAGTATCATTTCTTTTCAGAGGTCGTTTTTCGATCCTTTCTTTATCAACATTCAATCTGGTATTGATAGAAACATCGCTTATCGTAGATACTGATTCATCTGTCCAGCGAATAATCAAACTATCTACAATTGTGTTTTGTCCTAATCCAAAATGTATAATAGGCTCAGACGTTGACTGAAATCCTCGATATGGGTTCCACTCTGAAGTCTGTGAAAAGTTTTGACAATATAGTGTTACCTCTACTCCGAGTTCAGTTGAGGCTTTATCTCCATCTTTCAGCTTTACTTGCAAATAGTTATTTCCACTATTTGAACTGTTCTCAAAGAGAAAGGAAGGATCATTTAAATTATTCACCACCAGATCCAAATCGCCATCATTATCAAGATCTGCATAAGCAGACCCTGTTGAAAATGAGGGAATTCCCATTCCTGAATTGGCTGACACATTTTCAAATGAAATGCCATCTACATTTTCGAAAGTATAATTATGAGTTTTTTCACCTTTCAAATCTTCCAATGCCTTAATCACTACTTTCTCATCAAAAACGATATTTCTCTTTCGGGTTTCGTTGATTACATAATCTCTGAAATCTACATCAGTTACATCTTTAACATAGCCATTGGTAATGTAAAGGTCTTTCCAACCATCGTTGTTTAAATCAGCAATCAAAGGGCTCCAACTCCAGTCAGTATTACTCACACCTGCCACGTATCCAATTTCTTGAAACTTCCCTCTCCCCGTATTTAACTGATAAGAATTACGCATATATTGAGGTGTATATCCTCTATTGATCAGCATTTGATGCCTGTCGTAATTCATTCCGCTTAATAGCTTCTTTTGTCTTCGATTGTCTTCAGGCAACATGTCGACTTGAAAAATATCTTTTAAACCATCATTGTTTAAATCGGCTACATCAATGCCCATTCCAAAATTACTAGTATGCTCAAAGTATTCTTTTAGTGACTCTTGAAAAGTTCCATCTCTTTGGTTGATATAAAGAAGGTCATCAAACGCAAAGTCGTTACTCACATAGATATCTAGCCAGCCATCATCATTGAAGTCGGTGGCATGAACACCTAGACCATAACCCTCTTGATTGATTCCTGCATTTAAACTAATGTCATTAAAGTGTCCCCCATCATTCTTTAAAAGCCTATCTTGACTTAGTGCTTTTCCATCGAAGGTTTTTGGTCTAATGGTATTTGGGTCTTTGGAGGGATTGTTTTCGTAGTTAAGTACATAGGCATCGAGATCTCCGTCCTTATCATAATCAAAGAATACAGAATGAGTAGACAAGGCTTGAACATTGAGTCCATATTCTTTACTCATTTCTTTAAATCTTAAATCACCCAAATTGATGAAAAGTTGATTTTCTGTAGAAGAAGCTGGCTTAAGCCCCCCAATGCTCAAATATATGTCCGTTAAACCGTCTGCATTTATATCTACGAGGGTAACACCATGTACCCAGCGGTTTGTGTTAAAACCTGAGTCATTTGATAAAGGGCTGAAATTTAAATCCCCTTTATTGATGAATATTTTACTCTGAACCATATTGCCTCCCATGACAATATCTTGAAGTCCGTCATTATTCAAATCACCAATGCCTACTCCAGAGCCATTGTAAGCGTAAAGAAAAGTGAATGCATTAACAGAGTCAGTTTCTACGATTTCATTCTCGAAAAGGAAGCCTGATTCTTCTGGAGAAAGGAGCCAAAAATCGCTCTTGCTCGGTTGATTCGAACAAGAAAAAAACAGACCAAGCCAAAGCAATAAGGAAATTGCTTTAACCCTTTTAGGGTAAATCATCATTAGTTTAAGGTTAATTCCACTCAATGACGAGTAGAATCAAATAGAAATGTAAAAAATATATCGCAGGAGTTAAACCAGAGGGAGATATAATTCTGGCTTTTAGAAATTAAATTTGGCTTAATCTTCTTTTTAACGAAACGAATCTACTGTCAGACTTCAGTTCATCAGGACAATCTTGTATCAACTCTTCAGCTTCCACTATTTTTTCGAAGAAAATAAATGACTCTAAAGCATTTAAGTATGCATCCTTATTTTGTAAGTCGTTAGGCTTATTCAGTTGTAAAAAATTTTGAATCGAATTGAGATACGCAATTTGTCTATCGAACAGTCTATAGCGAGGAAAATTTAAACCTAACTGATCGGCATAAGAAAGTGCCAAAGCATAATTTGAAGAATCGATGGATCCAGTAATCATGGAAGTGAACAAAGTTTCATTTAAAAAGCTTTTTGGCATCCGTGACAAAAGAGCTCCTGCATTTTTAAGTTCCCCAGCTGCAAGATAGGCTTTCAGTAATAATTCATAAGCTTGCGGTTCTAAAGGCATGTCCTGCAAATATACTCTTGCAGTTACAACGGCTTCTTTAGGGTTCCTAGTAAGCTGCTCCAAGTAACTGTCTAGTAGCACCTGATACCACGATATTCTTCCTGACAAGACATCTGATGTTTTTTGACTAACAGAAGATTGAGTTGAATCTCCTCTTTGAAATGGCCAATTCGGCATCATTTGCTTTATTAGTAGATCTGCGTAAATGGAATCTACCTCTGCTATGGCATATTCAAAAGCTGAATCGTCAGCAATTGGTTCTGCATTCAATACTTCAGACATCTGTTCCTTTACTGCAGTTAGAAAAGTCTCCGACATTAATCGCTGACCGTTAAGTTTAGGGTGTACATGTTCATGCAGAAGGTCATTTCCAACGAGTCTCTGATTAGAACTATTTTCAAAAGCCGCCTTTATGTCGATAAACTTAGCTTTATAATCATCAGCCAAACCCCTAATGATTGAATCTAGATCCGTGGAAGCCCTAAACCTTAATAGATCTTTATCTCTCGATAATTCAAACAGTTCTTTGGCTCTTGAAAACTTACTATCTCTTACTTGCTCTTGCGCTTTAAAAAATAACGCTCTTGCATCTTCTTGCCCACTGCCTGAAGAAAACGGTTCGAAGTCCGAAAGGTTAGATACAAGATTTGAAATAATCACTGGAATACCTGCCTCTTCGTATTTTTCCAACAGCCTTGACATATTGAATGAATACTGATTGAGGCCACTGAAGTAAAGATCTGACCCATATGGAATTTCAGGCTCTTCTACCATTCTTTGCATTAGAGACTCTGAAAAACCAACGTTCTGACTCACTTGTGTTTTAGCTTTAGCGATAGTGCTGGAAATAAACTGCACAGTTCGGAGGTGCTTGAGTCTAAGATACAAATTGACCATAGCTGGACTACTTCCTTTTGACTGAGATGAGGCCACACCTAATGCCCCGTAATACTCATTATGCCCACCATAAATCAGCACTAAATCTGGTTCTAACTCTATAATCTCATCAGATAAATCAAGCCATGTATAGCTATTAGTAGCCACTATACTTGTGTTAATTACCTCAATATTATAACTGGGATAAAGATGAACTAGCTTTTGTTCTAATAGCTTTGGAAAGGAGGCATTATGATAGGGAAAACCCGCAGATGATGAAGCGCCTTGCACAAATATCCGAAAGGTAGAATCACTCTTTTCCTTTTCAAATATTTCGTATTGAGGACCAGTGACTAATCGTTTTTCGGTGAAATAACGTTCAGCTATTGTTGGGTTGATAGTCAGATAACTATCATCTAACCTATCATTAATGAATAGTTTTTGAGGTGCCGAACCATAGCCGAAAATTCTCAACGACAATTCAAGGGCCACAAAAAATAAAACAGGAATTAATACAGTAACGCTATAAAAGACAAATCTCTTCATACAATGATTAGAAGAAATCTAAAGAGACTGATGTTCTATGCACATACTACTTGATGACAGGATTACCTGGCCCTAACAGCGCAGGTTGCTTCTTAAATTTAAAATCTCTCAAATAATAGAGGCTATTTCTATTAGTCGTTTTAAGGCTATTCAGCGACTCATTTAACTCTGCCTCTGACCCAAATATTAATATTAACCTTGAATTGTCTGGATTCTTCAAGACCATATCCTTCGATCCAATTTGAGCCTTTGCCGTCTTTAATAAAGTTGTAATATTGGCAGCTCTGAAAGATGCTAATTCAGAAACCACTTGCCTTTTATTTACCACTAGTGAATCTGAGTCACTTAGAACAAATAAACCATTTTTCAAAGGTAAATTCGCGTAGAAGTAAACAGTAGAATCACTCTTTTGATTCTCAGTTTTGGAGGCAGATTGCCCGAAAACAGGTGCGAGACTAAAAAGTAAAAAAACAACCAATAGCTTTCTCATACTCAATTTATTTATCTTTTATTTTACTTATGGCCGCGCCATAACCCTCACTTGTGCTTACTTTAATTTTAGCACCATCATGACGTAAAATTAACAACTTGCCCGTTGCAATGTCAAGTGAATTGCCAGAGAACTTGTAAATCTGATTACCATCTTCATCACTCTTTAAGGCTAGGTGCTTGAACAATTCATGTGCTTGTTGGGCATCACCCTGTGTAGATTTAAAAATCTTATCCTCTGCACCTTTGAAGTTCAAATCTTGAATAGTAGTTGGCAGAATATCATATGCATAAATACGCCCATCAGCTAATGAATCCTCCATAAGACCTTCATACTCCACTATGTGCTCAAACTTGAAATTATCTATTGAAATCCAGTCAGAAGTGCCTAAAGTATCGTAAAACTCAATCTGCACTTTTTCGCCTAAAACGTATTTCGTCTTGTCTTTAGCATTACAAGAAACAAAAAACAATATAGCGAGTACGAACACACCTTTTACTTTATTCATTATTCTCAAAACTTTGTTATGGGTAAAAAAAAAGCCTCAGATTTCTCTGAGGCTCTAATTTATTTATTATTCAGATTAAATACCACCAAAAGTGTATACATCCAATCCAAGAATTTCTAGCTCTTGAGCAGGTACAGGCATTTGTTGCGGAGTACCTGGCTGAAGCTGGAACTGATCTACAGTTGACATTCTTCTATGGAACCAACCGTTCAAAGCACCATCCCAAGCAAATTCTACTAATCTCTCATAGTAAATAGCTCTCAATAACTCTGCATCAGACTCATTACCTGTTAACGGAGCTAATCCACCATTTCCTACTCTTGTGTCATTGATATAACCCGCAGCAGTTACTTTATTACCACCAGTTCTAATCAATCCTTCTGCCTTAATTAAGTTTTGCTCATTCAAGGTTAAGTGATTCATTGGGCCTAAGAAGGCTGCCAAGTAACCAGGATACTTGTAGAAGTTATAACTAGAGAAGAAATAATAACCACGAGCTGACTGGAACTGAACACCAGTGTTATACTGGAAGTAATCAGTGATTCTCTGATCTACCGGATTAGTAATCTCAGGTAGAGAAGAAGTAGCATCAGGCCATGGGTAAGGAGCAGTTGGGTGATTCGGATCGTTAGTTGTTGGACCACCAATTCCGCCTTCCATCATGTTAATGATTCTTTGCGAAACTCTTGACCATAAAGGAAACTGTCCTTGGATCAAGATTCTAGTCCACCAGAAGCCACCATCACCAGCAGGTGAAATGTCATCAGTTGTTCCACCATTAGCCAAAGTCAAAATACGACTCCAATCATTAGCAGCTGTTTCAGCACCAGTTCTAGCACTGTAAGCTAAAATTTTAGCTGCATATGCTCTACAGAAAGCTGCAGCTTGAACGTTGTCATAATTCAAACCATTGATTGCCTGATGAAAGGTTGCTGGATTACCTGCGAAAATTGCAGCTGCTTCAGTTAACTTCGTAACTGCTGCATCAACAACATCTGTGTAAGGACTCATTGTCAAACCAGCTAACTCTTCTGGTGACAAAGACTCGTCAGCAATAAAAGCTTGGTCGAACATCAAACCCAACCAACCCAAAGAAAGCCCTTGAAGCATCTTTGCATTAGCAACAGTTTGATCTGTGATGTCAACACCATTAGCATCTTGGATTGATCCATTGAACGCAGTGTTCAATACCCCTAATACCTCATTTCCTTGAGCTAAAGCAGCGTTTAAGTTATACCAAGGAGTTGTCATAAACGCTCTGTTATTATAAGTAACAGAGTTTTGTATAGGCGCCCTAGGAATTGTTCCTAGATCTTGCATACCCCAGTTACCCCAGCTTGAACTCAATGTTTGAGCCGAAACTGAAACTGGCATATTTGGAGTACTCAACTGGATGGCTTGCCACCAAGTAAGGAAAGCTCCATCAACCACTGTCGGCAAAGAACCTGCATCAGCATAAACAGCTCTACTGTCTAACTGGTTTAAGTTCTCAACCTCCAAATCTTCACACGAAGAAACAACGATAGCAGTTGCTAGCATCATTACTCCAAGTTTTTTGAACGTCATTTTCATTGTTTTTAGTTTAATTTTAAATAATTAGAAAGTAAACGCGACTGAACCAGTAAATGTTCTCACTAATGGGAAGTTGAAATCATCAATTCTTGAGTTGAAACCACCAGTAGCAGGATCGTATCCAGGATACTTGCTCAATAACAATAAGTTTCTACCAATCATGCTTAGAGTCATTCTTTTGAACACATTGTCTAATCCAATCTTAGCTAGTTGAGCCGAACCAAGATTGTAACCTAGAGAAAGTTCTCTTAGTCTTAGATGCGTTGCATCCTCAACCCAAAGATCTGTAGCTCTGTTTACGTTATATAAAGTCAATAAGTAAGTGTTGAACTGTCTCTGTCCATCAGGGAACTGACCCTGGCTGAACATTGGGTGCAGCCTATCTCTAGCCAACCACTGTCCACCTTGGTAGTAAGTATCACCACCGCTTTGGAATTCCCAAGACATAAATACTGTCAAGTTCTTGTAGTTGAAGTTAGTTTGCATTGCCATGTTAAAATCAGGCTGAGCATCACCAATTAATAAATCATCAAGCTGAACACCAGCTTCAGTAGTTTGATAAATGGCAGCCTCTTGCGCTGTAAACTCATTTGCAGCTACAATTAAAACACCATCTCTATTGATTTTAAAATCAGCTGGAGTTAAACCTCCACCAATGTTGGCAACTGTACCATCATCAAGAACAGTTAAATCGCTAATAGATCTTGCAACCTTACGACCAAACATTGTAGTTGGTGAATTTCCAACATCCCAGATGTTAATCCCTTGTGGGAATCGAGGTCTGTTAAATTCAGTGATCTCCTGACGAGTTCTATCAAAAATTACGTTGAAATCTAAGTTCATATCGCTCTTTTGAATAGCGGTATAACCTAATGTGAACTCAATAGTATTTGTTGATAGCGTACCTGCATTTTGTACTTGAGAGCTTCTACCAGTTGCGGCAGAAAGAGGAATACTTAAAATCTGATCTCTGTTCTCTTGTTGAGAATATGAAGCAGCAAAAGTAAACTTATCTAAGAACTCAAGATTTAAACCAATCTCGATCTCATCTGTAATTCCAGGACCAATTAATGGGTTAGGAAGGTTTTGTGGGTTGTTGATATTACCGTTGTTTACAAAAGCCAACTCGAATCTATCGGTAAAGTTCGGAAGTGTACCTGCTTGTCCCCAAGATGCGTTGATTTTACCTTCTTGGATACCAGGAAGATCTAAATCTTCAGTAAATCTCCATCCACCAGAGAATCTTGCAAATGTATTCCATCTATTATCTTCTCCGAATAGTGAGCTACCATCTCTTCTAACAACCATGTCAAAAAGATATTTGTCTAAGTAGTCACCACCAAGTGAGAAAGAGAAACTGTTCGAAACAACAAGGTTTTGGTCAAATGAGTTACCTCCAAGATAAGGAAGACCATCGTTAGGTGATAATGTCACCGCATCGATATCGTCAAAACCTGGAACTCCAAGGTTTGTTCCACTAATATTAAAACCAGTTCCACCTCTTTGCTCATACAAGAAGAAAGCATTAGATCTAATATTCCAATCTCCCAATCTTTTGGCATAAGTAGCTCTGATAGATGTATTGATGGCAGTGAAATCATCAAATGATCTACCAAGATTACCAACACCAGGAACACCTTGATTAGCCAAATAACCAATATCTTGGTAATTTCTTGTTTTGTCAGCCCAAGTATCTAAACCGAATTGACCTTCAACGAAGAAACCTTTAAAAGCTTCGTATTTCAAGTTTGCATTAGCAATAAATCTTCTTCTTGTAAACTCATTTCTATTGTTAGCTAACTGATAGAAAGGGTTGAATTCTGAAGTTGGAGAGAATCTGTTCGCGTTATAGTTATAAGGAGAACCATCTTCTTCATTTGGTGCAAACAAGTCAGCACTAGGATCCATCATTGTTAAAGTTCTGATGTTTCTAGGTCTATTGTCAGTTTGCTGCTGAATAAACTTAAGGCCAGTTGATAAAGTCAATTTATCACCTAAGTACTGATCTGCATTAAACGACACGTTGTAACGCTGGCTACCATCGTGAAGTTGAATACCACCAGACTGGTCTTGATATTCCGCAGAAACAGTCATGTTTCCAGAAGTTCCTCTTGAGCTCAAACGAGCATACTGAGTTAAGAAAGTAGAGCCATCAAAGAAATCTTCAACGTGATCTCTATAGCTTGGGAACTCACCGTCAGAAATCCCAGAAGGATCATCAACAGCTGTACCAGTGTTGTCTAACTGAAAATCTCCATTTTGAATAATGAATGGATGATTCACCGCCTTCTCAGGAGATCTTGAATTGTAAGCAGATTCTGAACCAATTTCAGTTCTTACATACACCTCAGTAGTACCAACGTCTAGATTTTTACCTCTCTTAGTGGTAATGGCAATTACACCATCTGCAGCACGTGAACCATAAAGTGTTGCAGCAGAAGCACCTTTCAATACCTCAAATCTTTCAACATCTTGTAGGTTGATGTTCGCTAGCGAACCTTCAATAAATACACCATCTAATACAATTAGTGGACCACTACCTCTAGCTAAAGAAGTATTACCTCTAATTTGAATAGCAGGACCGCTACCTGGCACACTACTTGGCTGAACTCTTACACCGGCAATTTTACCAGCAAGAGCAGAACCTACGTCTGTTGCAGGAGCTTGTTGAAATACTTTCTCATTTACAGAACTTACTGTAAATGGAAGTTTCTTAGCAGGAGTAGCCGCAGCAACACCAGTTACAACTACCTCGCCTAAGTTAGCTACATCTGGAGCTAAAGGAACATTTATTATAGATCTATCCCCTACCACTACTTCTTGAGTAACATAACCTAAGAAACGGAATAGGAGTACCGCATCCGGACCTGGAACAGTAATTCTGTAGTCTCCATTTGCCTCAGTAGGTACACCATTCTGAGTGCCTTTTAATAGGATCGTAACCCCTGGCAAAGGTAGACCATCATCAGAGCCTGTAACTTTACCCGTTACAACCCTGCTCTGCGCAAATGCCGAGGTGGTGATCACCATCAGCAGTAGCGAGAAACAAGTCAGTAAAATTCTCTTCATTTTGCTTTAGTTTTAGTTTAATTGATGAGTAAAAAATTTGTTTAGAAGTCAAACATAAAATAAAATGTCATCAATTAATAATAATTAAGAAACAAAATCACTGAAGAAGCGTAGCAAAAAAACTGCCCTATTTCGGCTTGAAGCGCAATTTTATAGCATTTTAAAAATTTTATTCCGATCACTAAGGGTGTATGAATAATAGAGTAGCGTTAACAAAAATTAACTTTCCCATTCCTTTAACTCAGGCTATTAATTTAATTATACTAATACAACCTTATCTTTTAGAGCTTATTTAATTTTAAATATTAACTCAAGCGACTTCAATATGTGCATAAATGCTGAAACGATAATGTGAAATGCAATCGGTTTAAGTCTCACAACAACGATTTCTCCTAAAGACCAAATGGGCAAATATTCTTTGGTTGAAGAAATCCGAAGAAAAGTTTTAGAAACACCAAAATTTTAGATGCCAACGAGTAAGAATCATTAAATAGGCGATCAAAAACTCTTTGTTGACCTTCAAATATCCTTGAAGATTACAGAGCCCCTGAAAACGAGAACAGAATGGCAAGATTGAAATTCTTTAGAAGTGCAGAATAAATAGAAAGAGAGCGATTGAGAGAAGACTTCACACCTATTGTTCTAGCGAATGATTTCGACAATAACTAGCTCAACTTTTCTACTCAAAACTGAAGCTTGAGGGTTGCCGTCAACCTGGTTAGCGGAAAGCTGTCCAAGGCCAGCAGCAGACAAGGAACTAGAACGCCCCACCAGTCTATTAACAAGGTACTTATAGACCGCCTGAGCTCTTCGTTCAGATAACTCTTGATTGTACAATCTATTTCCTGTTGCATCGGTGTAACCCCTTACCTCTACCTTTAGCTCTGCATGTTGCTTTAATATTTCCAAAACATTATCTAAAGCCGCTAAAGACAGCGAGGTAAGTTCGGCACTATCGAAACCAAAGAGCAGCGGTGAGCTCTCTAGCTTCTCACCAACAAAGAATGGGGAAAGTCTAATGGTGGAATCCTTTAAAAAGGAGGCTCTGTTTAAAAGCACACTTCTATATCCCTTTTTCTTCGCCTTGATGGAGTTGAACTGCAGATCTTTAAGCGAGAATAGTCCATCGTTATTGATGGATATGTTTGTTGTGTCATTGGCAGAAATTAATGCTAATTCTGCTGAAAGTAGCTGTTGTGTGGTAGCATCTATAACCCTACCTTTAAATTGAACTTCGGGTGCTACTTCTGCCTGAATTACTTCATCAGGTACCTTAAATCTCTGGAGTAAAATTCTTCCACTTGAGTCGCTCGAACTGAAATAGGCCCATTGATCTGCTGCAATGGAGTAGCCTATCTGATCAAAAGAATTATTAATGGGGTAACCGAGGTTTTCAGGCTCCGACCATACCTCATTTTGACGAACCGATTTGAAGAGGTCATATCCTCCCATTCCTATTCTCCCTTTAGAAGCGAATATTAGGGTCTCACCATCTACATATATGAAAGGGGCACTATCATCTTCAGGAGTATTTATGATTGGACCTAAATTTTTAGCTCTTTGCCACTTACCATCAATTAATTCACTTAGCCAGATATCATCTTTACCAACACCTTCACCCCTTTTGCTCACAAAGAACAACTTTTTACCATCTGCCGAAAGCGATGGCTGGGAATCCCACTCTTTACTATTCACCTCTGCCCCTAACAATTCTGGGCTTGTCCACCCTCCATTCCCAAGGTTGGAAATATAAAGATCGCAGCTTCCAATGTTGTCTGGTCTGTTGCAACTGGTAAATACCAGTGTTTTGCCATCTGCAGAAATGGAAGCAGCCCCCTCATTTCTATCTGTATTAATGTTAATGGAAAGAGGCATTGGTTTCGTCCATCTATTGCCAATCCATGTTGTAGTCACTAAATCTTCATCTGATCTGCCCAATTGATCACGCATAGTATAGACTAATTGCCCTGACCTAGTAATAGACGGAAAGTATTGCATGGTAAACTCATTCACTGGGGATGGAAGCTTTTCAAAATCAATTTTCATCGGGTTTGAACTTTCCTCTATTGAAAATCCGATGGATTGGCGCAAGAACTGAACTTGAGCAGAATCAATCCCAGAAGTTGAAGCGCTGACATTATCGATAAGCATTCTTGCCTCTTCATATTGCCCCATTTGATAAGCGTAGTTCGCCTGAATGACAAAGAGCCTATTCAAAAACGGGGATTCTAGCTCTTTTGCATATTTAACAATAATGGCATTGGCATTCGAAGGCTCATCGCGTTTGATGTAGATCTCATGAAGTAGCATAATGGCTTCATCAAAACTTTCATCTTTAGAAAGTACCTCCTTTAAGATTTCGGCAGATTGATAAAGATTCCCGACCTCGACCAGAGATTTGGCTTCTTGATAGGCCTCTTTATACCTTGATCTACGCGTGTGAAGTTCTTCTTGCCCAATTAAAAGGCTAGAAAAAAGTAAGGCTGATATGATGAGTAAATATTTCAAAGACTATGGAATCTGCATAAACTTATGTGTTTGTAGCGAAATTTTCCACCTAGGGTTGTCTTTTACATATTCAATTATTTCTGGAAGCACCTTGGCCGACTTGTCCCACTCGGGTTGAAGATAGAGCAAACATTCAGGCCGAACCTTCTCTGCATGCTCTTCTGCCCATTTAAAGTCGCTTTTATTGTACACCACTACTTTCAACTCATCTGCCAACTCATAAAATTCAGGCAGAGGTTTCATGAATTTCTTGGGTGAGAAACAAAGCCAATCCCAGGTGCCGCTCACAGGGTGAGCTCCTGAAGTCTCAATATTGGTATGAAAGCCTTCAGTCCGAAGTGCATCAGTGAGTGGGTTCATGTCGTACATGAGAGGTTCTCCTCCCGTAACTACCACCAATTTAGATTTGAATTGCTTGGCTGCCGATACTATCTCCTCAATAGATTGAAGCGGCCATTTTTCAGCTTCCCAACTGTCTTTTACATCGCACCAAACGCAGCCCACATCGCAGCCTCCAGTCCTGATAAAATAAGCGGGATTTCCGGTGAAGTGACCTTCGCCCTGAATGGTATAGAATGCCTCCATGATGGGAAGCTGGCCTTTTAAGTCGGCTAACTGTGAGTTCTCTTTCATATTCAATTTTTTAAAGCAGGTGTTGAAACTGCTGATTTATCAAATCTCACTTAGAACGTCATCCCCGACTTGATCGGGGATCTGTTTTCCATTAAGGAGATTCCCGTTTTCACGGGAATGACGATAAAGAAAGATTTTTTATTATACTAATTTCTGATTTGTCAAATAGGTGTTCCAAAGTAACGAAGCAATGGTCATTGGACCAACGCCCCCTGGTACTGGAGTGATGTAGCTGCACTTAGGTGCTACCTCATCGAACTTCACATCGCCTTTTAGCTTGAAGCCAGACTTAGTCTCTGATGAAGCCACTCTGTGAATTCCTACATCGATAACCACAGCACCTTCCTTCACCATGTCGGCACTGACAAAACCTTCACGACCAATAGCCACAATGAGGATGTCTGCCGTTTTGGTGATTTCAGCCAAATTTTTGGTTCTGCTATGGCATAAAGTAACGGTAGCATTTCCTGGATTAGCATTTCTAGACATCAACACACTGATTGGAGTGCCAACAGTATGGCTCCTTCCGATCACCACACAATGCTTTCCTGAAGTTTCGATGCCATTTCGCTCCATCAAAAGCATCATTCCTTTTGGGGTAGCTGGCAGAAGCGTTGGCAAATCGAGCAACATTTTACCCAGGTTAGCTGGATGAAATCCATCGACATCTTTCTCTGGCAAAATAGCTTCAACCACTTTATGCTCATCAATTTGCTTAGGCAATGGCACTTGAACGATAAAGCCATCTATTTCAGGATCATTGTTCAAACGATCAACAGTAGCCAAAACTTCTTCTTCAGAGGTCTCTTCTGGTAAATGAATTAATGTTGAACCAAATCCAATGGCCTCACAGGCTTTTACCTTAGCATTCACATAGGTTTTACTAGCACCATCCTCCCCTACAAGCACTGCTGCCAGATGTGGCACCTTACCACCAGCTGCTTTGATCTCACTTACTTTTTCTTTCAGCTCATCTTTGATTGATTGAGCAGTTGCCTTTCCGTCTAGTAGCTTCATAGTATCTGGTTTTTGGTGCTTGGTGCACAGTTTACTATTAATCCAATTTAAGTACTGCCATGAATGCCTCTTGTGGGATCTCGACATTACCTACTTGGCGCATTCTTTTCTTACCTTTCTTCTGTTTCTCCAAAAGCTTTCTCTTTCGGGAAATATCACCTCCATAACACTTAGCCAACACGTTTTTACGCATAGCCTTCACTGTTTCTCTAGCGATTACTTTTGTGCCTATTGATGCTTGAACAGCTATTTCGAACATTTGACGAGGAATTAATTCCTTCAACTTTTCGCAAAGTCTTTTTCCCCAATCATAGGCCTTGTCTCTGTGTACAATGGCAGAAAGGGCATCTACCTTTTCTCCATTCAATTGAATATCTAGTTTCACCAGGTTGGACTGTCTGAAACCAATCAGTTCATAGTCTAAAGAAGCATAGCCTCTTGAGATGGTTTTTAGCTTATCGAAGAAGTCGAAAACGATCTCCGCCAACGGCATTTCGAAGGTTAATTCAACCCTATCTGAAGTGAGATAAACCTGATTCTTAATGTGTCCCCTTTTGTCGATACAAAGACTAATGATTGGCCCTACATATTCCGACTTAGAGATGATTTGTGCGCGAATGAATGGCTCTTCCATGTGCACCATCACATTAGCTTCTGGCATTTCGGATGGCGCATTAATTTTCTGAACTGTTCCATCAGCCATGATGGCGTGAAACTGCACAGAAGGTACGGTGGTGATTACCGTCATATCGAACTCACGCTCCAGCCTTTCCTGAACAATCTCAAGGTGAAGCATACCCAAGAAACCACAACGGAAACCGAAGCCCAAAGCGGCCGAAGTTTCTGGCTCCCAAACTAGAGAAGCATCATTGAGCTGAAGTTTCTCCATAGAGTTGCGAAGCTCTTCATATTCTGTGGTGTCTACAGGGTAAATACCTGCAAATACCATTGGCTTTACATCTTCAAAACCCTTGATCAATTTCTGAGTTGGCCTATCCACATGGGTGATTGTGTCTCCCACCTTCACCTCTTTTGCCACTTTTATTCCGGAAATCAGGTAACCCACATTACCAGCTTTAATTTCTTGCTGAGGGGATTGCTTAAGTTTTAGCACACCGATTTCATCGGCATCGTATGTTTTCCCTGTATTGACAAATTTTACTTTATCACCTTTCTTGATGGATCCATTGAAAACTCTAAAGATTACCTCAATGCCTCTAAAAGAGTTGAAAACTGAATCGAAGATCATGGCCTGAAGCGGCTCATCCACATCACCTGTTGGAGCAGGAATTTTTTCAACAATAGCTTCTAAGATTTTATCTACACCAATGCCTTCTTTTCCACTAGCTAGAATAACATCTTCTCTGGCACAACCGATTAGTTCAACCACCTGATCAGTCATTTCTTCTGGCATGGCACCAGGCAGATCTATTTTATTCAGTACTGGAATGATCTCTAAATCGTGCTCCAGTGCTAAGTAAAGGTTAGAAATGGTTTGGGCTTCCACTCCTTGCGAAGCGTCTACAATTAACAAAGCACCTTCACAGGCTGCAATTGAGCGAGAAACCTCATAAGAAAAGTCTACGTGACCTGGAGTGTCTATCAGGTTTAAGATGTAGTCTTCTCCCTTGTATTTATAGTTCATTTGAATGGCGTGCGACTTGATGGTAATACCACGCTCGCGCTCCAAATCCATATCATCCAGCAACTGATTTTGCATATCACGTTCACTCACGGTGCCAGTTTGCTGAAGTAACCTATCAGCCAATGTACTTTTACCGTGATCAATGTGCGCAATGATGCAGAAATTCCTAATTCTCTCCATAAACCTCTTAAACGAACCGCAAAAATAGGAAAAGTTGGTGCAATT
>CAYGKL010000034.1:0-2810 GCA_964350505.1 uncultured Roseivirgaceae bacterium
GAAGGACCAGGAGGAAATCCTGACCCAGCAGCAGCAGCTCATGACATTCGTGAGACATTCGGTAGAATGGCCATGAATGATGAGGAAACTGTAGCACTTATTGCCGGAGGTCACACCTTTGGTAAAACACACGGTGCAGCTGATGCCAGTAAATACGTTGGCCCAGAGCCAGAGGGAGCCACAATGGCTGAGCAGTCTCTTGGCTGGAAAAACTCTTTTGGAACAGGAAAAGGTGCAGATACCATTACTAGTGGACTAGAAGGTGCTTGGACGACTACTCCTACAAAATGGAGCAACAACTACTTTGAAAACCTATTTGGTTACGAATGGGAACTCACAAAAAGCCCAGGAGGCGCGCATCAGTGGCAGCCAAAAGATGGAGCAGGTGCTGGTTTAATACCAGATGCTCACGATCCGTCTAAAAAGCATGCGCCATTTATGTTAACTACCGACATTGCTTTGAGAGTTGACCCAACCTATGAAGAAATCTCAAGAAGATTCTATGAAAACCCAGATGAGTTTGCAGATGCTTTCGCGAAAGCTTGGTTCAAGTTAACGCATAGAGATATGGGACCTCTTTCTCGTTACTTAGGTGACGATGTACCTAAAGTTGCGCTTAGCTGGCAAGACCCACTTCCTGAAACAAAAGGTGAAGTGATGAATGACAGCGACATTGCTGCGCTAAAAGGTAAAATCCTTGCTTCAGGACTTTCAGTATCTGAATTAGTCTCTACCGCTTGGGCGTCAGCTTCCACTTTCCGTGGTTCAGATAAACGTGGCGGTGCGAATGGTGCTCGTGTAAGATTAGCTCCTCAAAAAAATTGGGCAGTGAACAATCCTGCACAACTATCTAAAGTGTTGAATGTCTTAGAAGGCATTAAAAATGACTTTGGTAAAGATGTTTCTATGGCCGATTTGATTGTTTTAGGAGGATGTGCAGGCATTGAGAAAGCTGCAAAAAATGGTGGACATGACATCACCGTTCCATTTACACCTGGAAGAGTAGATGCCACTGAAGAGCATACAGATGTTGAATCTTTTGAAGCTTTAGAGCCTGCAGCAGATGGTTTCAGAAACTACTTTGCGCCAAGACATAAGACTACAGCAGAAGAAATGTTGGTAGACAAGGCACAATTGTTGACACTGAACGTTTCTGAAATGACAGTTCTTCTTGGAGGTATGCGTGTATTGAACACCAACTTCGATGGATCTAAGCATGGCGTATTTACCGATAAGCCAGAAGCATTGACCAACGATTTCTTCCTGAATATTCTGGACATGGGAACCACATGGGCTGCAACAACTGAAGATGAACAAGCTTTCGAAGGACGTGATCGTAAAACTGGTGCAGTAAAATGGACGGGTACACGTGCGGACCTTGTGTTTGGTTCTAATTCTGAGTTGAGAGCACTAGCTGAGGTTTACGCTTGTGCAGATGCATCAGAGAAGTTTGTAAATGACTTTGTTGCCGCTTGGGACAAAGTAATGAACCTCGATAGATTCGAATTAGCTTAATCGCTAAAAGTAATATTTAATTGAAAAGCAGCTTAACCCCGATACTTCGGGCGGGCTGCTTTTTTTGTTTCCACCCCCTTTCGCCTAAGGTCTCGGGGCGGGCACCTTTGGCTTCCGTTTGTTGGTCTTTTGACCAACAAATATCAAGACTTGTTATTTATCAGCTTGGTTGTGATAACACTAACAAGAGGGGGATAAAACAATTGTCAACCTATATCAGGACGAGGCACTGACATCTGACATCTTATGTCTAGTATCTACGATATTCTTCCCCAATTCACCGTAGTCTTTTTCAAGGACTGAATATGTCTCAAAATGTTACGGTTCTGCTCTGATTTTAGGTCAGGGTCGGCCTCTAGGGTGTCGCTGGCGGCATTACGTGCAGCTTGCAGAATCTTGGTGTCTTTAGAGATATCGGCAATCAGTAAATCGAGTACACCACTTTGTTGAGTCCCCGTGATATCGCCAGGCCCGCGGAGGCGCAGGTCTACATCAGCAATTTCAAAGCCGTTATTGGTCTTCACCATAGTTTCTATGCGCACTCGAGCTTCTTTGCTCAGCTTATAGTCGGTCATCAGCACGCAATATGATTGATCAGCCCCACGTCCAACCCTACCTCTGAGCTGATGCAATTGTGCCAACCCGAAACGCTCTGCATTTTCAATGACCATTACCGAAGCATTTGGCACGTTTACGCCTACTTCTATAACAGTAGTAGCCACCATAATCTGGGTTTCGTGTTTGATGAAGCGCTGCATTTCAAAATCCTTGTCTTGCGGCTTCATCTTGCCATGCACAATGCTAATGTGGTTCTCTGGAAAGGCACGGGCAATACTTTCGTAGCCATCCATCAGGTCCTTTAAATCCAGCTTTTCAGATTCTTCAATCAAGGGATAAACCACATAGATTTGGCGACCTTTGGCAATCTCCTTTTTCATAAAACCAAATATTTGCAGTCGCTTACCATCATATTCATGAATGGTTTGAATAGGTTTTCTACCGGCTGGTAACTCATCAATGATGGAGACATCCAGATCGCCATAAACCGTCATGGCCAAAGTGCGAGGAATTGGGGTGGCCGTCATTACCAGAATATGTGGAAACTGTGTGGCATTCTTCTTCCAAAGTTTGGCGCGTTGCGCAACTCCAAAACGATGTTGCTCATCGATAATCGCTAGGCCGAGGTTTTTAAATTGCACCTTATCTTCAATGAGAGCATGCGTTCCTACAAGAATTTGTAACGTGCCATTTTCTAGGCCTTCATGGATAATTCTTCTTTCAGCCGCTTTACTCGA
>CAYGKL010000034.1:2910-19121 GCA_964350505.1 uncultured Roseivirgaceae bacterium
AGGTCGAAAGGCAAATGATCGTTGTAGAATTGAGTCAGCAAGCTAGAGTCTCTGAAGACTTGCCCTTTGAATTTGTCAATTCGGGTAACCTTCATTTTCAGCAACTTCAACTGAATGAAGAAGAACTCTTCAAACTTTAGTCTGAACTGGGCCTTTTGCAACAACTCCTGATTGGAAGGAAAGTGAATATGCCAAAGCGCAAACTTCTTTTCTATCAATCCGAATTGGCCGATGAGATGCTCTGGGAGGGTTTCATAAATTTGGCCTTCAGCTTGAGCCATAATTTGGCGAATCATTTTCGAAATAGCTTTGGAGTCAATGTATTTGGCCTTCATTTTCTCCGAGGTGTGATAAACAGGTTGAAGAAAGCCAGCCGTTTCATTTTGAGTGGTCAGTATTTCAATCTCTGGATGGGCGATATTTACCTTTCTTCCAAAAGCTGCGGGTTTACCGAAAACCACATAATCTACGCCCAGTTTGAGTTTTTTAATCACCCATTGTATGCCCTTGAACCAAACCAGTTCCATGGCTTCGGTATCATCTTCAAAGCGAGCTACTAGTCTTTTCTTTCGTCCATCGCCAATGGTTTCGATTTTGGTGATTCTTCCTTTGATCTGCACAAAAGGCATATCTGCATGTACATCTTCAATGCGCAGAAACTGGGTTCGGTCCTCATAGCGAAAGGGATAATGCTGAATGAGGTCTCCATAAGTAAACAAGCCCATCTCTTTACCGATGAGGGCAGCTTTTGGCGGACCAACTCCTTTCAGGAACTCTATGCTTGTATCGAAGAACGAAGGCATCGAATGAAATTAATAGAGAATTTTCATACACTTGTCGTCATGCCGGAAAAATAGTCCATATTTTTTCAAATGGACTATTTTATCCGGTATCTCAAATGCTAGTTCTTCCCTTTAATGAGCCTAGCTAAAGCATCCTACCAAATCAATTTAACCTAGCTGATCCTCAGGCAAACTCTGGATAGAAAGTTGAAATTCATTCCAACAGACTGCAAAGTCTTCCTCTGATTAAGGGTAAGATTTAGAAGGGCTCAATACTTCCACTCAAAACTATTGAGCAGGTAGATCATATCGGTTTTGATTGACTCTATGATTGGTGACAGCGAGTCATTTTTGGTAGCGGTATTGAAATAAAGTGCTCCACGGAAAAAGTGATTTGTGCTGTCAGAGGTAAAAAACTGAAATTGAGTTGGCACTTCACCTTCCAGCTCTGTTACGCTAGCTACTTGGCCATTCGGAATTTTAATGAGACTCTCTTCTATTCCATAAGCTTTTACGCTATGCTTCATGGCTAATTGAAAAGCTTCATTGAGAATTACCTCAGGCTTGTTTTTAGAGTCAACTAAGCTCTTATAAGTGATTTGCACTATGGCGTCATATTGTGGATAGTTAAGGTTTATCCAATAACGTTCCGCGTTTTCCGTGTCGTCTGGTGAAAGCTCAGAATACGCTGAATATTGAAATGTGAATGGAAAAGTATCTGGGAGAATCTGATAGGCAGGCTCTGGAATATCTATTCTGTTATAACCTTTAGGCTTGGGAAGGTAAACCTCTTCACAGCTTAAAGTGAAAAGAAGAGCGATAGTGATAGTAAAGGTTAGATTGAATGTTTTTTTCACGAAGCCCGAGGTCTGATCAATACCCTAACGCGTTTTATTCGCCTTAAGTCTACGGCTACGATGGTAAAAAGGAATCTATGAAATTCAATTTTTTCTCCAGCACGAGGCATTTTGCTGCTAATTTCCAATAGTAAACCGCCTAATGATTCACTTTCACCTTTTACTGGGTCGAATTCAGATGATTCAACTCCGATGATCTTACAGAAATCATTTAAGCTGGTTTTACCCTCAAATACATAGGTTGAATTATCTAGCTTGTTGTAGGCAATGTCTTCATCGTCATATTCATCGTTGATTTCGCCTACAATTTCTTCAATAATATCTTCGAGGGTAATAAGGCCTGAAGTACCGCCATATTCATCAACCACAATGGCCATATGAACGCGCTGTTCCTGAAAGTCTTTCAGAAGACCGTCAACTTTTTTATTCTCTGGCACAAAGAAACCAGGCCGGAGTAAGGGCTGCCATGCAAAAGTTTCGTCCTTATCTACATGTGCTATAAGGTCTTTGATGTAAAGCACCCCTTCAATCTTATCGATGGTTTCATTGTAGGCTGGAATTCGGGAATAACCACTTTTATTGATTTTATCCATCAGTTCATGGAAATCCCATTCAATATCTACAGCTGTAATATCCATTCTAGACTTCATTACTTGCCTTACGGAAAGTGTACTAAAGTTTACAATGCCTTTTAGGATGCCTTTTTCTTCTTCTGTGGTATCATCTCCAGTGGTAATTTCAAGGGCCTGATTCAGTTCATCAACAGTTATATTTCTTCCTTTCTTCTCCACATTACGTTCAATGAGGTTCGTTACTGTAATCAGAATCCAAGCGAATGGTCTGAGCATTCTTTCTAAGAAGGTAAGAGGTTTGGCTGTGTTTCTTGCAAACTTGGTGTTGTGCTGATTGGCAAAGTTTTTTGGTACTACCTCACCAAAGAAAAGGATTACAAAAGTTACTACGATGGAAAGTATGATGACCACTCTTCCCTCTGTGGTTTTGCTGCCTACTATGGACCAAGTAACAAATGTGGAAAGTGTTACGATGGCAATATTTATCAAATTATTCATGATAAGAATGGTAGCCAACAGGTACCGCCTCCGATCTAATAATTTCAATATGGCTTTGCTGGCAGGGGTGTTCTCCTTTTCGAAATCGGACAATTGATTATTGTCTAAAGAGAAGAAAGCTACTTCTGATCCAGAGATAACTGCTGAAAAAAAGATAAGCACAGCAAATACTATGGCATTTACCACAATATATGGAGTGCTTAATTGTGAGAGTTGTAAGAGCAAAGCTAAACTCGGCTCAGGTTCGTCTGGTATTATATCCAAAATCTTTCGTTTAGTCCCACATTAGAATGGCAAGTCATCAGTATCCTCTTCAGGGATACTTGAAACCGGGCTTTCTGCCATGCTATTATTGCTACTGCTTGACGAGCTACCTTCTGGCTTACCTCCGAGAAGAGTTAATTCACGACCTACCACTTCGGTAGTATATCTTTTATTCCCTTCCTGATCGTCCCATGAACGAGTAGTCAACTTACCCTCAATATACACTTGGCCACCCTTTTTCAAAAATTTCTCAGCGATTTCAGCAAGAGGAGACCAAAGCACTACATTGTGCCATTCAGTATTGGTTACCCTTTCTCCTTGCTTGTTTTTGTACGTTTCGCTTGTTGCCAATGAAAAATTAGCCACTGCACGGCCATTGTCTAAATGCCTTACTTCAGGGTCTTTGCCCAAGTTGCCTACTAGAATTACTTTATTTACTCCTGCCATATTGTTAATTATTTAAGAACGAATTGAATGAAATTAGCTAATAGATTTCTTTTTTCAAATAATTCTGTATCAAAATCGGTTTAGGTAGATCGTGAACCTCAGCAAGGCTATAGGCCTTCAAATTCAATTCTTTTTGAATATCAACAAAGGTATTTAAATCATTAACCCTTAGCCTAAAAAATTGAGCGAAAATCTGCCGATGTGTTAAAACATGCTTCACCTGTTCAGAGATGCTTATAATTTCAAGATCATTTTTATCATTAACCAGATTAAGTGTCGACTCCTCATCTAAGGCATGTTGGGCAGCTATCAGGCGAAACTGATTAAGCCCTTGCCAAATATCTCCAGGGCCTCTTTCTTGCATTAATACCTTACCCTCATGCTCATAAATGACATAGTGAAAGTAGAGCTTTTTCACTTTTACTTTCTTACTCTTTACCGGTAATGCTTCTATTTCGCCTTTATTGAAGGCATAACAGGCATCAGTCAATGGACATAAGGCACAAGCGGGACTTTTTGGCGAACATTGAATAGCGCCAAAATCCATAATTGCTTGATTATATTCACCAGGGTTTTCTTTAGGAATTAGTTCATTAGCCAATTTCTCAAAGATTTTCAGCGTTTTAGTATCACTGATATCGTCATAGATACCAAATACTCTAGAAAGCACCCGGTAAACATTTCCATCAACCACAGCATTTTGCTGACCGAAAGCTATAGAGGCAATAGCGGCCGCGGTGTATCTGCCAATTCCTTTGAGTTTTAAAAGTTCATCGAAAGTGTGTGGAAACTGTCCGTTAAATTCACTCACTACTATTTTTGCACAGTGATGAAGGTTTCTAGCGCGAGAATAATAGCCTAAGCCTTGCCAAAGCCTTAATACCTCTTGTTCATTGGCATTGGCTAATTCTTTCACTGTTGGGTATTGCTCGATAAACCTCAGGTAATATGGCATTCCTTGATTCACCCTAGTTTGTTGCAAGATGATCTCAGAGAGCCAAATTTTGTAGGGGTCTTTTGAGTGTCGCCATGGCAAATCCCTTTTTTGGTGTTCGAACCACTTAATTAGTTGATTTACAAATATTTCTCCGTCTAACATGTTACCTTCGCTGCCACCAGGGCTAGTTTTTAGAAATTTTCAGGAATACTTTTTTTAATTAGCCCCGATCCCTTAATTTTGCAGGCCAAAATAACTGGGAATAAGTTTTTTATAAAATTTTATCAACTTAAATAAGAATACAGTGACGAAAGCAGATGTTATCAATCAGATTGCTGATAAGACCGGGATAGACAGATCTGATGTTACTACAACTGTTGAGACTCTTTTTGCTGTGGTGAAAGATTCGATGGCGGAGGGTGAGAACATTTACGTAAGAGGTTTTGGAAGTTTTGTGAATAAAAAGAGAGCTAAGAAAATAGCTCGAAATATTTCAAAGAATACGGCCATTGTAATTGACGAGCACTTTGTGCCGAGCTTTAAACCTTCA
The DNA here is from genome assembly GCA_964350505.1 of uncultured Roseivirgaceae bacterium. Taxonomy (GTDB): domain Bacteria; phylum Bacteroidota; class Bacteroidia; order Cytophagales; family Cyclobacteriaceae; genus Roseivirga. The sequence continues at coordinate 7,818 of CAYGKL010000034.1, forward strand.
AAGGTTTTTATTGAGCAAGTTAAGTCTAGCTCCAAAGTTAAAGCTGCTAATAGTTAAAAAGGCCAATTGGCTTTATGAATAAGAATCAGGTAATTCTAATTGTTGTAGCCATTGCTGCTGTTGTTGGGCTTTACAGCTTGCCTAGAGTAGTTGTTGACAACGACAATGAAGATGTCAAGGGATTTTTAAATGAAACCGTGCCAGGAGGTGTGGTTGATCATAGTTCGGAAATACCTGAAGAAATACAGCCTAAGATTGACTACTGGAAAAGTCAGTTATTTATAAAGGGCAGTATTCAACCAGAAAATGAAGCACTAGATTCATTGATGGTAGTTTACATGGGGATTAATCAATATGATAGTGCTGCGCATTATGCGGGGCAGTTTGCAGAAGGGTTTAATTCAACAAACAACTGGCGAAAGGCCGGGGATGCGTATTTTGAGGCATTTTCATTTGCCTTAGATGAGCAGAAAATTAGTTTAATGGGAAGTAAAGCAAGAGACGCTTATCAGAAAGTACTCGAAGCAGAACCTAACAATTTGGATGTAAAGCATAATCTTGCACTTACTTATGTAGCTAGTGCTGGTCCAATGCAGGGGATTATGATGTTAAGGGAAATCATTGAAGAAGACCCTAAGAATCAAAAGGCTTTAATGAGTATGGGAAGAATGTCTATTCAAACAGGTCAGTTTGAAAATGGCATCGAGCGATTCCAGTCTTTGGTGCAATACTATCCGAACCATATAGAAGGAAACTTCTTTTTAGGCGTGTGTTATTATGAAGCTGGACAATTAGTAAAGGCTAGGGCACAGTTTGAAAAAGTAAAAACATTGGATGCAAGTGAGCAGGTTCTGACCGCTGCTGATGAGTATCTAGAAAGAATCAATTGAGAACATTAAAAAATTAAGATTATGCCTTGCGGTAAAAAAAGAAAAAGACATAAGATTTCTACTCACAAGAGAAAGAAGAGGCTTAGAAAGAACAGACATAAGAAGAAATAATCTTCTTTAGTGGCTTTATACGCCAATTGGTTGTTCTAATTTTTAACACTAACCTCTACTACCGTGAGTAATGAATTAATTATTAATTCAACTCCAAATGGTAGTCGTATAGCCCTTCTTAAAGAAAAAGGCTTAGTTGAGTTCCATCATGATAATGATGAGAACAAATTCAAAGTCGGAGATATTTATCTGGGAACGGTTAAAAAAATCGTTCCCGGTTTAAATGCTGCGTTTATTGATATTGGATACGAAAAAGATGCTTTTCTGCATTATTTGGATTTAGGTCCGCAGATTAGGTCATTGAATAAGTATACCAAGCATTCGCTTTCCAATAAGCATGCTTCAGGTTCATTAGCTAATTTTAAGAGTGAACCAGACATCAATAAACTTGGTAAAATGAGCCAAGTGTTGACTAAAGGTCAACAAATACTGGTTCAAATTGTCAAAGAACCTATTTCTACGAAGGGGCCTCGACTAACATGCGAGTTGTCTATAGCAGGGCGCTATATGGTTTTAGTGCCGTTTTCCAATGCCATCAATATATCTAAAAAGGTAACTGATGGAGAGGAAAGAAAACGCTTATTGCGTTTAATCTCATCTATTAAACCAGAAAATTTTGGCTGTATTATTCGCACCGTAGCCAAGGGTAAGAATGTAACCGAACTTGATAAGGATTTAAGGAATCTTGAGGAAACCTGGAAAGAGGGAATCAAGAAGCTCCATGCCACCAAGCCGCGCGAAAAGCTAATTGGTGAAATGAGTCGTGCTTCTTCACTTCTAAGAGATATTCTTAATGAGTCTTTTGATAGTTTAGTCACTGACGACAAAGAAATACACGATGAGATAAAGGAGTATATCCACAAGATTGCTCCAGACAAAGAGAAGATTGTTAAACTCTACACAGGTAAAGCCAAGATATTCGAGGCCTTTGGCATAGAGAAACAGCTTAAATCTCTTTTCGGTAAATCAGTAAGTCTTCCAAAAGGAGGCTATCTAATCATCGAGCACACTGAAGCACTTCATGTTATTGATGTGAACAGTGGCAATAAGTCTAATGCCGGAGAAGATCAGGAATCTACTGCCTTGTCAGTGAATCTTGAGGCGGCCAAAGAAATTGCACGCCAATTGAGACTTCGTGATATGGGTGGTATTATCGTCATCGACTTTATTGACATGCGCAAGCCTGAAAATAAAAAGAAGCTATATGCTGAGATGAAAAGCATGATGGATACCGACAGGGCAAAGAACACCATTCTTCCGTTAACAAAGTTTGGATTGATGCAAATCACCAGACAGCGGGTAAGGCCTGAAATGAACATCACCACACGTGAAGTTTGTCCTACTTGTAATGGTACAGGTTCAGTAAGTGCAACAATCATGGTTTCTGATCTGGTTGAAAAGAATCTGGACTATATCCTTACTACGCAGAATGAGAAGAACGTAACGGTTGCTTTGCATCCGTTCTTGCATGCTTATTTCACGAAGGGAGTATTCTCTAAAAGATGGCAGTGGTACAGAAAATATCATACCTGGGTGAAAATTGAGGTAGATAGTTCTCTAAGCTTGAGCCAATTTACCTTCTACAATAAAATGGGAGAGGAAATTGAGCTAAAAGCTTAAAATAGATTTAAAACAATTAATAAACCCCAATTCAGCAATGAGTTGGGGTTTTCTTTTTTGAGTCTCTTTAGTTAAAAAGAATGTGAAACGAATTAGAACTTAATACCAAATTCTATGGCAATCAGATTATTCTTAATCTTAAGTTCATCAACCGCTGTGCTCTGCTCTTTTACCTGATTTAAGAAACCGATATTGTAGTTAAGTGAAACAAAGACATTGGTATTGACACCGATGGCTCGTTCTATGCCCCCTCCAAAATTTCCTGACACATCGAAATTCTGAAATTCAGTAATTAGGTCAACGCCATCAGTTTTATTGGCTGTATTCAGCCTAATTTCAGGAATAACACCAAAATTGAAGAACAACTTAGTATCGAGCATTATTTCATTGGTATATAATTTCAGTAAAACGGGTAATTGCAAATACTCGTGCTCATAATCAGAAGCAGTGGGCGTTCCACCAAAAAAAGCAGGGTCTTCAACGCTAATTTTTGTAGAGCGGCTTGCAAAATTGATTCCTCCATGGAAAAAATAATTCTCTTTGAAAGGCATGTCTATGAATGCGCCAAGTAAGAACTTTAGTTGGGAGCCATCTCTTTCAATGCTTGTAGAATTTCCATCGGTATTTGCTCGGACATAAGAGATTGTCGGCCCAATCGTTATACCTATCCTATAGTCAGATTCCTGTGCGTTAGAAATACTGATAAAAAGTAATGCGATAATTGCGGAGAAAAGGGTTTTTTTCATGTGGGATAAAATAAATGAATAGTTTTGTCAATCAAAAAAATGAAGATGTTATATCGTTGGTGTTTTTTGCTTTTAGTCTTGTTCCTATACAGTTGCTCAAGTGAAAGAGACTGTAATGAAGCAGTAGATCTAAGTAATGTTGATGTTAACCTTGAATTTGAGGATTTAACTCATCAATTACATGAACTTCAAAATAAAGAAGAGCTTACAAGCTTCTTCAATAAACATTCTGTTGTTCGAGACTATTTCTTCGGTTTTGCAGACTTAATTCCGAAAGAGGTTTTTCTGAATGAGATATTGAAATTCACTCAGGTGCCAAAGGTGAAAGCCATCTTCAAATCAAAGTCTTATGAAAGCTTTCAAAATTTGCTTGACGAAAACCGAGACATCAGAGAGTACCTCACTTTTGAATACCTTAACGCGAACAGAAATAAGTCACTTAAAGATATTTACGAGTTGCTTTCAAGCTCTCAAATCGAAGACTTAAGTACTACAACAGTAATTGACGCTTATCTAGTAGCAAATCCTAACGAATTCGATTTTTTCAGCTTTGTATTCAATTTCCAATCGGCTGAAGGTTTAATGGAGGAGAACATTAAGCTGTTACAGAATCCTTATTTGGATACCCTTTATCAGCAGACTTTTAAGCTAATTAATACACAAGAAGTTGCCTATGAACTCGATCAGGCATTTGCCAGAATAAAGAGCTTCTACCCTGAATTTGAATCACCAAAAGTGCAGGCTGTTTATTCGGCATTTGGTAAAGACCTCTATTTATCCGACTCTCTCATTGTAATTGGTCTGGATTACTATCTAGGTGAGGAAGCTTCATACAGACCAAACGTTTATGATTACATTTTAAGGAGGTTTACTCCTGAACATCTCGTGCCTCAGCTACTGCAATTTATGTCTTTACCTTACAATCAAACAAAAGAGGGACAAAGGTCTGTTCTTGATGAAATGATTTATTACGGAAAGGCCTTAGCTTTTGCTCAGCAAATGTCTCCTTGTTCAGATGAGAATCTGATCATTGGGTATACCCGTCAAGAGTTGGCAGATGCTACGGTGAGTGAAGCGGTCATTTGGAATCACTTTTTGGAAAATCGTCTACTCTATAGTGAAGATCCGAATGCGATTACGAGATATGTAGATGAGCGACCGAATGTTTTAGAGATAGACCGAAAGTGCCCAGGAAGAATTGGTCAATGGTTAGGTTGGGAAATTGTTAAGGCCTACTTAGAAGAGACTGACGGAGACTTTGTGGGACTTATGAAAGAGACGGATTCACAGAAAATTCTTACGCAGTCAAAATATAGACCTCGTTCTCGCTAGTTCTAATTTGACTTTCGTTATTTAAAACTTTAGTCAGTTTTTCTACTTGTAGCTTTCTGGAATACAGTTTTTCCGCAATTTGACGTGCGTTCTTTTTATAGCTGTCAATAAGCTCTTTTTGCTCCAAAAAGGGTGTTAATTTCTCGAAGAACTCATTAGTGTTTTCAGGGTCAGCGTAGAAACCACATTTATATTGTTCTACAAGGTCTTTCGTCCATCCTTTAGAGTTCACAATAGTCAACTTGCCAGAAGCTAGACTATCGAACATTTTATTAGGACTATTGGTGGCTAGTACTGGTATATTGGCAAAAGAGACATACGTGGCATCTGTGATATTGAGAATTCTCCTTACTCCTTCTTTATTTTGATGGCCAATGAATTCAACATTAGATAGCTTTCTCAGGTAGGTAAGTAGCTTAATATTACTCAGTTGTGAGCCTTGCCCAACAATTTTAAAGTCTAGGTTAAGCCCGAGTTTTTTGCTTTCAGAGGCAATGTCTAATAGATATTCTAAATGGTTGGTGACACCAATACTTCCTAAATACGTAATCACAAAAGGTTTCTGGGCATGATAGAATTCCACTAGTTTAGGGTCTTTCAACTCCATTTTAAAAAACTGACAATCGGCCATATTAGGAATCATAAATACCTCCTTCTCAGGAGCTACTTTCTTGATCCAGTCTCGCATGCCTGGGGAGAGCGCCACAATTTTTTCAGCTTCTTGATAAATTTTCTTTTCTAGTCGGTACAAGTAGTTTTTCAGTGGTGCACTTTTGATAGCTCCTAACTCTATTGGCGCGGTTGGCCATAAGTCACGAACTTCGAATAAATAAGGGATTCCTCTCTTCTTCTTCAACCAAAGTCCAATTAGCCCAACGGTTAAGGGGGTGCTTGTTATATAAGCCTTGTCAATGTTTTTTATGTTTTTAGCGTATCGCTTAGCCAACCTTACGAACTTCATAAAAGACCAAATCCTTTTAATAAAGCCCATTTCATTAGAGTAATTGACAGGGAGGTAGTGCACTTTAATACCATCTATATCGGCTTTTGTATAGATAGCTTCGTTGTGAGTGGTGAGCAGCTCTACCTCAAAGCCGTTTTCAACCAAACCTTTTGCTAGGTAATAGGAACGTATGGCTCCTCCTTCTTGAGGGGTTTTAAAGTATTGGTGAATATATAGGATACGTTGTGCCACAGTTCCAATTTACGAAAAAACGCTATTTCAAGATCTTTTCCTTCTTTTCAAAATATCGACAGAAATGAATGAGATTGCATTCTTCACATTTCGGTTTTCTTGCTAAGCAAGTGTAACGACCATGAAGAATCAGCCAGTGGTGCGCGACTGGGATAACATCTTTAGCAAGATGTGAAACCAACTGCTTTTCTACAGCTAAAGGTGTTGAGGCATTCTGATTGACTAGCCCTAATCTTTTAGACACTCTGAAAACATGGGTGTCTACCGCCATAGAGGGTTGATTCCAAACGACAGAAGTAATAACATTGGCTGTTTTTCTTCCTACGCCTGGTAATTTTTGAAGATCTTCAGTGGTCTCTGGAATTTCAGAATTGAAGTCTTCGACCAACATTTTACCTAATCCTATTAAGTGCTTTGTTTTGTTATTCGGATAGGAAACTGACTTGATAAAAGGAAATAGCTCATCGAAGTTAGTGGCGGCTAAATGCTCGGCAGTTGGAAAGTGCTCGAATAATTTTGGCGTTACTTTGTTGATGCGCACATCTGTGCATTGGGCAGATAAAACAACAGCAACCAGTAATTCAAACGGGTTGCTGTAATTCAATTCAGTTTCAGCCTGTGGCTGATTTGTCTTGAAGTAGGTTACAAATGCTTCGTACCTTTGTTTCCTTGTCATGCCACTAAAATAATCTATTCAGCTGAATGCAAGTGATAAGATTTAGAATAACTGGTAATTGCGTCAATCGTTTGGTTCGATGGTGCTTTTGTAGCCAAGTCTAAGCTGGAGATTATTTCTCTAAAGCTTGAATAAGTCTCTGCCAATTCATCATCGAATAGCATTGCGCTAATTATTTCAGCATTTTCCTCTTCTGAGGTTTCTTCATAAATGTAACGTACTACGTCATCTTGGGTAAAGGTTTTGATCATAGGCAATGTTCTTTTTGTCCATCTTCTTTCTAAGGTTGATGAGCGCATATCGCATACGACCTAGAGCAGTATTAATGCTTACACCAGTGGTGTCGGCAATTTCCTGAAAGCTCATTTGCATATAATGTCTCATCATTAAAACCTCACGCTGTGCATCTGGCAATTCCTTTATCAAATCGCGAAGCAAAGCATGAGTGTCTTCTTTTATTTGTCTAGACTCAATAGAGTCTTCTGAAAATTCCAAAGTATTGAAAACACTACTTCCATCTTCCATAACAATGGTTGGGTAGCGTTTTGCTTTTCTAAAATTATCAATGGCTAAGTTGTGCGCTATGCGGCTAACCCAAGGTAGAAATTTACCTTCTTCATTATACCGACCACTTTTCACAGTTTTCACAACCTTTACGAAGACCTCTTGCATGAGATCTTCAGCCAAATACTGATCTTTAACGATCATGTAGATGGTGGTATAAATTTTCTTTTTGTGACGGTTCACCAGCGTAGCGAACGCCTCTTCGTTACCATTTTTATACTGCGATATCAATTGACTATCGCCTACAGTATATTTCCTCATGTTTGTAATGTTAGGTTAACGTAGAGGTTTATATCATATTGTGCTGGTTAGGATTAGACAAATGTTTTATAGATGTAACGTCAAATGTATCAAAAGTTGAAAACAAAGCAAATTTGTTAACTATTTCTTTCGTTTTCTTTTATGTTGATTCTTTTTGTGAGACGCCAAATGAATAACAATGATTATGCCAGAAGCCTTTCAATTTATTTGGTTGAAAAGACTTAATTGAAGAATAACATTTAGCAGTTAGCTCTGTTATCTTTGCAATCTCATGTCAACAACAACTGCCCTAGTACATACCCCTATAGACCAGCTCGACCCAAGACAGTACATCATCATTAAAGGAGCTCGTGTTAATAACCTCAAAAATCTGAGTGTAGCAATTCCAAGGAATAAATTGGTGGTGGTTACGGGACTTTCTGGTTCAGGCAAATCTTCTCTCGCTTTCGATACGCTTTTTGCTGAAGGGCAGCGGATGTATGTAGAGAGCCTAAGTAGTTATGCCAGGCAGTTTTTGGGTAGAATGGAAAAGCCAGAGGTAGATTACATTAAAGGGGTTTCGCCTGCAATTGCTATTGAGCAAAAGGTGAGTACCAGAAACCCTAGGTCAACCGTTGGGACAACAACAGAAATCTATGATTATCTAAAATTGTTGTTTGCACGAATTGGCAAGACTTATTCTCCAATTAGTGGAAAGGAAGTACAAAGAGATAGCGTAACGGGTATTGTAGAGTTTATTCTTGCCAAAGAAGAAGGAACAAAATTGATGATTCTTTGCCCTTTGATGACCAAAGAGGAAAGAACGCTTGAAGAGGAATTAAGCATTCTCCTTCAAAAAGGATATACCAGAGTAATCTATTCTGGCGTACCGCACTTTATTGAAGAGTTGTTAGAAAAGCCAGAGGAGTTGAAGGAAGAAGACATCCAAATTCTTATCGACAGAGGGGTAGTTCAACATGATGAAGATACTCAATTCCGCTTCAGTGATTCTGTTCAAACCGCCTTGTTTGAAGGGCAGGGCGATTGTATCATAGAAATTCCTGGAGAAGCTAGAACAGGCTTTTCAGACCGATTTGAAGCAGATGGCATATTGTTCGAAGAGCCAAGTGTAAATCTTTTTACGTTCAACAATCCTTTTGGTGCTTGCAAGCGTTGCGAAGGCTTCGGCAAAATATTGGGCATTGATCCTGACCTTGTGATTCCCGATAAGTCTCTATCTGTTTTTGAAGGAGCCATAGCCCCTTGGCGTAGTGAAACCATGCAAAAGTGGCTTCAGCCTTTATTAAAACATGGCATTGAGTTCGACTTTCCTATTCATAGAACTTATAGTGAATTAACTCCGGAAGAAAAAGAGCTGCTTTGGACAGGAAATAAGTACTTCAAAGGCATCAATAAGTTCTTCGAATATTTAGAATCTAAGACCCATAAAATTCAGTACCGTGTCATGCTTTCTCGTTACCGTGGAAGAACTAATTGTCCAGAATGTAAAGGGACGAGATTAAGAGGTGATGCGGATTACGTGAAGATTGGCGGAAAATCCATCACCGATCTTGTCTTAATGCCTTTAGGAAAGGTAACAGAGTTCTTTGAACAAATGGAGTTAGATCAGCACGATCAGAAAGTTGCTGGAAGACTGCTGAAGGAAATCAAGAATAGATTAGAATATTTAGAACGAGTTGGGCTTCGTTACCTTACTTTAAATAGGCTAACGAGCACTTTATCTGGGGGTGAGTATCAGCGAATAAAACTGGCTACCTCTTTAGGCAGTGCCTTGGTAGGGTCAATGTATATTCTCGATGAACCAAGTATTGGGCTACACCCGAGAGATACGGATCGTTTGATTTCTGTCCTCAAATCGCTTCGAGACCTAGGTAACACAGTGGTTGTGGTGGAACACGAAGAAAAGGTGATGCAAGCGGCCGATCAGATCATAGACATTGGCCCAGATGCTGGTTCTCACGGAGGCGAGTTAGTTTTTCAAGGGAAGCTAGATGAGTTGATTGCTGAAGGAAATACGCACACAGCCAACTTCCTGAATGGTACGGAGAGAATGCCTGTTCCCAAGCAGAGAAGAAAATGGAATGATAAAATTATCATTAAGGGAGCCAGAGAAAATAACTTACAAAATGTGAATGCCGAAATTCCATTGGGCGTACTTTCTGTGGTTACAGGGGTTAGTGGGTCTGGAAAATCGACATTGATCAAGAGAATTCTCTACCCAGCTTTAGGGAAACTATTAGGTACTGTTGGCGAGCAGACTGGTAAAATGGATAGCATTGAAGGGAGCTTGAGAAAGGTTACCCAGATTGAATTTGTAGACCAAAACCCAATCGGTAAATCATCACGTTCCAACCCAGTTACTTATGTGAAGGCTTATGATGCCATCAGACAATTATTTACTGATCAGCCCCTATCAAAACAAAGAGGTTATAAACCAGCATTTTTCTCCTTCAATGTTGATGGTGGCCGCTGCGAAACTTGCCAAGGAGAGGGTATAGTAAAGATTGAAATGCAATTCATGGCAGATATTCACTTAACCTGTGAAAGCTGTAAAGGGCAACGTTTCAAGCAAGAAATTTTGGAGGTGACTTACAATGAAAAGAACATCTCCGAAGTGCTTGATTTAACAATCGATGATGCCATGGATTTCTTCAAGGACGAAAAATCTATCATCAACAAGTTGGCTCCATTACAAGAGGTTGGTTTAGGTTATATCCGATTGGGGCAATCTTCGAACTCGCTCAGTGGTGGTGAAGCTCAACGTGTAAAACTGGCTTTCTTCTTAGGCAAGGGCAAAAGCACAAGTAAAGATCATGTGCTCTTTATTTTTGACGAACCTACCACCGGCCTACATTTTCATGACATTGGTAAACTGATGCATTCTATCAACGCTTTAATTGAACAAGGTAACTCAGTGCTTATTATCGAACATAACACGGAAGTCATCAAATGCGCTGACTGGATCATTGACTTGGGTCCTGAAGGTGGAGAAGAAGGCGGAAAAATCTGTTTTGCAGGAACTCCTGAGGAGATGATCAGTCTGAAAGACTCGAATCATACAGCTAAGTATTTGGCGGAGGTTCTTTGACCCCTCTGTCTTACAGACACCTCCCCTTTGGAGGGGAGAATTGGTTCCTAATACTCAATCTTGACAGTATAGTTAGCTCTCTTATCATAACCGAATTAGCTTTTTTTACGAATTGTTAAACTTTAGTCCTCCCCAAAGCTAGGGGAGGTGGTCTAAGACCGGAGGGGTCTTTTCCGCATCAACACCCCAAAAACATTCGCTGAAATTATGAGTCCAGCACCTATCAATTTGTTTGCACTCATTTCTTCATCCAAAAAGATATAACTAGTGAACATGGCAATGGGTGTACCTAGATAGAAGATTAAACTAGTAGTGCTTGTGGGCAACATAGTGGAAGCTCTTAACCACAGCGTATGTGCACCAACTGTACAAACAAGCCCTAGAATAACCAAGTAAATCCAGTCTAACTGGGTGAGGTTCCAGTTAGTTTCAGTAGTAAAGAGTAAGAAAACGATTAGTGCAAAAGCATACTGACCAAAGGCCCTTGTCATTGAGTCAATTTTCTGATGCCTTTGTTGCACAAAGGGTAGAATGGCAAAGAAAAGAGCACTCACCAACCCTATTAGAATACCTGAGGTTATGTTGTTCTTCAGATCAAAGTCTGGAATGATAAAATAGATGCCAACTACCGCAATGAGTACGGCTATAACATCAACACTTCTGGGTTTAGTTTTTCGAATGAGCCAATTCAGCCAAATCATATGTAGGCCAAAGGAAGAAACACTCAAAATTGCCATTCAAGGCGTAGACATTTTTACGCTGATGAAATAGGTAACCCAATGAGCTCCGAAGAGTAGGCCTATCCACTCGGCTTTTGTGAG
>CAYGKL010000034.1:19221-23569 GCA_964350505.1 uncultured Roseivirgaceae bacterium
GTCTCTACGAATTTGATTTCGTTTTGAGTTTTGAAAACGTTCAAAGGGAAAAGCATGAGTTGTGCTTTGTTCACCACTAACACTATTTGGTTTTTATCTATCCAAGCACGCTTAATCTGCTCCCACTTCATAGGCATGCCTTGCTTAGAATTGAGTTTGATAAGGATCTGGCGGCTGTCTATTTCATAAGAGAGTTTATCGAAGAGCATTTTGCTTTGCTCCAATTGCGTAACTCCAGCAAACTGAATCACCCAAAAAAGGATATATAGGGTAAAAGCTATCAGTGCACCTATCCACCACCAGTTAGAGGGAATAACGAATGTCATTGAAGAAATTGCCAAGACAATAAGTACTGTCCACCATTGATCAATGAAAACATTTTTTAGGCCAGCGCGCGTATAGGCCTTTTTATTGAGCGCGTATTTTTTAGTCTTAACTATCATTTTGAAATGCCTTTAAGCACAGTGTCGAAAAAGGAACACAAACATAATGATCAAAATCATGGCTTCAATCAATAGAACTAAAAAATTACGTTTGCCCTTTGCCAATCTTAATCTGCTTTTAAGCTTATGTCTAGACTTTTTATGGAATGCGTTAAGGCACCAACGGAAATAAAGTCTACTCCGGTCTCTGCAACACCACGAATGGTTTCTTCTGTAATGCCACCAGAAGCCTCTGTCTCTGAGCGACCAGCAATGAGTTCAACCGCAGCTTTCATTTCCTCGTTGCTCATGTTATCAAGCATAATGCGGTCTACGCCACCAACGGCCAATGCTTGTTCTACCTCATCTAAATTTCGGGTTTCTACTTCGATCTTTAGATTCAAGTTGTTTTCTTTCAAATAGCTTTGGGTCGATTTAACGGCCTTAGCGATGCTTCCAGCAAAGTCTACATGATTGTCCTTCAACATCACCATATCATAAAGGCCGTACCTATGATTGACTCCCCCACCGATTAAGACTGCCCATTTTTCAAGCATTCTTAAATTGGGTGTTGTCTTTCTCGTATCTAGCAACTTCGCATTGGTGCCTTCAATGAGGGAATTGAGATAGGCAGTTTTGGTGGCGATACCACTCATGCGTTGCATACAGTTGAGCAGCAATCTTTCCCCAGTAAGAATAGCCCTTACCTTACCTTTCAAGCGAAGAATCACATCTCCTTTTTCGACCCTGTCGCCATCTTTGACAAGAGCTTCAATTTCCATGTCTACATCTAACTTATGAAAAATAAGGGGTGCCAGTTCTATTCCAGCAATAATGCCCGACTCTTTCATCAATAGGTATCCTGATTTTTCTGCTTCGGCTGGAATTGAGGACAAGGTGGAATGGTCTCCATCGCCTATATCTTCAATGAAGGCTCTTTGAATAAAATCATCTAATAATTGATTGGTGACATAAGATGGTCTCATGACACAAAGGTAGGGAAAACCCCTTTATCGTTCTTTGGTAAATTCAAGACGATAGACCTTATAAGCCTCTTTGAATTTTTTAGCTCGAATCACAACCCTGTGACTTCCGCCAGAGGAAGAGTAAGTTCCGATGGCGTAGATAATGCCTCCAGAAGAATTATTTCCATCATGAATAAATTCGAAGCCGGTTGATGGGTATTGCTGAAAAAACTGTTTCAACATTATTTCAGCCTGATTTACACTATATTCTTTTCTATCACCGTCAAGCTTAATTTCGACTTTATCGTTCAAATGCTTGATGAGTTCTTTGGAGCTACTGGCTTTTAATGCCTCTTCAACTTTACCAATAATAGCTTCTTCCTCTTGAGCAACAAGGGGTAAAGCAAAAAGTAATGCTAGTATAAAAAAGGTGTGCTTGATATAGATTTTCATGGTTCTGAACTTGTTGCCGTACAACGAAAATAGTGCCAGTAATTTCACGGATCGGTTCGTTAGAGTGTTCAAATTAATAGAATGAGGCATCACTTACAAACCCCGCTTTAATATTTATATTTGTCCCTATGGAGAAACGCGTTCTATTGATGATTCTAGATGGTTGGGGTTTGGCAAAAGACAAATCCGTTTCTGCCATCGATAAAGCCAATACACCCATAATGGATGGGCTTTTTCAAAAGTATGCTCACAGTAAGTTAGAAGCTTCTGGCTTAGCAGTTGGCCTACCTGAAGGGCAAATGGGAAATTCTGAAGTTGGCCATATGAATATTGGAGCCGGCCGAGTGGTGTATCAAGATCTTGTAAAAATCAATAAGGCTGTTCAAGAAGGTACTTTGGCGGATAATGAAACGCTCAAAGCAACGCTTGACTTTGCTAAAACCAATAATAAGAAAGTACATCTCATAGGCTTAGTGTCTGACGGAGGGGTACATTCTCATGTAAATCACTTAAAAGGCTTAATGTCTATTTGCGCTGAAGAAGGCTTAAAAGATGTCTTCATTCATGCATTCACAGATGGTAGAGATACTGATCCAAAAGGAGGGAAAGCCTATTTATCCGATGTGTTGGCTCATGCCGAAAAGACTACTGGGAAAGTGGCTAGTATCATTGGCCGCTATTATGCTATGGATAGAGACAATCGTTGGGAAAGGGTAAAGTTAGCCTATGATGCTATGGTTAATGGTATTGGCGAAGCCTCTACCGACATGTTGGCCTCTATAGCTAAGTCTTATGCTGATGGAGTAACAGATGAGTTCGTCAAACCTATTATTCAAACTCATGATGGTTCACCAGTTGGTAAGATAGAAGCAGGTGATGTTGTGATCTGTTTCAACTTTAGAACAGATCGAGGGCGTGAGATTACTCAGGCCTTAACACAAGCCGATTTTCCAGACCAGGAAATGAAAAAGCTTGACTTGAAATATGTAACCATGACGAATTACGATAACTCTTTTAAAGGAGTTGATGTGATTTTCGATAAAGATAACTTGAACAACACCTTGGGTGAAGTTTTGGAGCACGCCAGTAAAAAGCAGATAAGAATAGCTGAAACTGAGAAGTATCCTCATGTAACCTTCTTCTTTAGTGGAGGAAGAGAGATTGAATTTAACGGTGAAAAACGAATTCTATGTCCTTCTCCTAAAGTGGCAACTTATGACCTTCAGCCAGAAATGAGTGCAGGAGATATTCGTGATGCCATTATTCCTGAATTGAACGCAAAGAGTGCAGACTTTATCTGTCTTAACTTTGCCAATGCAGACATGGTAGGACATACAGGCGACTTTGATGCAGCGGTGAAAGCCTGTGAAACTGCAGATGCTTGCGCTGGGGCAGTACTGGAAGCAGCACTTGCCAATGATTATGCCTCTATTGTAATTGCAGACCATGGCAATTCGGATATTATGATCAATGCTGATGGTTCACCAAACACAGCACATACAACCAACCTTGTGCCTTGTATTTTGGTCGATAATGAATTGAGGCCTCAATTGAAAGACGGTAAACTTGGAGACCTAGCTCCAACAATTCTTAAACTGATGGGAGTGGAAATTCCTTCAGAAATGACGGGAGACTTATTATTATGAGAATTGGTTGTGCCGTATTGTTAGCTTTCGTCATTTTAAGTTGCGATGTTAAGCCAAAGACTATTTCAGAGAAAGAGGCTTATTTTAATATCGAGGAATTATTGAAAAAGGAGATAGAATACCTGCTAGAGCAGAAAGCTGGCTTGGAAAAGACAGTTGTTTCCAATTCGAATCAAGAAAGAATTGTGACAAAGCCTACTTCTAAGGAAGACTGGGAGGCACAATTGTCTTTGTTTATTGAAGCTAATATTAGTAAGCCTGGGCTAAGAGGGGCTTACTTTGAAGAGAGCCTTACTACCTTAGAAGGCCTTAATAAAACCATATATTCTGCAAAGACGTCCAAAACTGCTGTCCAAACATTCGAATGTTTTTATAGAAATGATGTGTTGGCTCAGATCAATATTCTGATGGCAGAAAGGAATTCTATATTTAAGAGCACAAAAGAGCTATCACTTTATTTCAATTCTAGCGGAGATCACATTGTTGGTTTCGATGTTTCTGGAGAAGAGAAGATGCAGCTCAAGGATGACTTGAAGTTTGAAATAAAAGCGGTGGTCACTTATTAAATATTGAATAGTGCATCGAGGAAGCTCATGTTCTCTTTGCCCATTTTCACAATCATAATTGGTATATCATTACCTTCTTCAACCAGCTTTTCAGCTACGGAACCTATCAACACGGATGCAGGCCCTGAACGGCCTTTTGAACCAATCATAATTAATTCTACCCCCATTTCAGAGCCTGTTCTGTAAATCTTATCAGCAGGATGCGGATCGTCATCTAAGGCATAGGTATGGTCATAATCTACACCATCTAGATCCATTTTTTTGAAGAATCGATCACAGTCTTTTTTGGTGTTTTC
>CAYGKL010000034.1:23669-28135 GCA_964350505.1 uncultured Roseivirgaceae bacterium
GACTTAGCTATTTTTTTAGAGTTTAAGCCTGAACCAGTGAGTTCTTTTTTTCTTCCCAAAAGGGTTAAATCAACCACTTTAACTTTGGAGAGTTTTAGAACCTCCTCTGTTACCTTGCCAGCAATCACAATGTTTTTTATGTCGCAATTATCTGGCTTAACAAAGTGTTGGTTAATGAGCTGGTTCATTTCATGTTCCAGCGTTTCATCTACTGGGGCCATCAGGTTCCCATACTTCTCTTGAATTTCTTCTGGTAACTCTAAGCTTGTTGTTACGTGCATAAAGTAAACAGCATCAATGTCAAATATTTTCGCAACCATCGAAGCATATTTTAAAATATGAACGTCCATTGGGCCGAGGTCTAGTGCCACGAGCATGCGCTGAAACTTACTAAGGTCTTGCATATTGGTCTGAAGATTTAGCTACAATTTATCGAATTAAACATCTTCATTCCACAGCTAAAGTTATTTTTTTGAGCGATTTAGCTTCTAAAGGAAAAGAAAGAACTGAGCTTTTTTAACTTTGCCTCCCAAATTGCAAAAATGGCAGAGAATAAGTTCTTGAAAAAAATGCAAGCCAAATGGGGTTTGAAGACTGTTTTTCAAACAGTAATGGTGTTAGTTGTCTTTGCATTCACTGGTTCAACGGTGTTGTTTTTAAAACCATTTATTTTTGATTTGGTCGGGTTTGAACATATCACTGGCATCTGGGGTATTCTACTTTACATAGTGCTCATTTTTCCGCTTTATCAGATTCTCATTTTAATTTATGGTTTTCTGTTTGGCCAGTTTGCCTTTTTTTGGAAATGGGAGAAACAGATGGTTGCCCGAATGGGCGGATTATTTAAAAAGAAAAAGTAGCTGCTAGAACCATTAGGTTTAAATTCAGCTTATCTCAATGTCAATATTTATATTTAAGTGTGAATACTGAAGTAAAAAAAATACTTAAGAACCATTCCCTCAGGCTAACTCAAAGCAGAGGAGATGTAATTGCAGTTTTTCTGGACAAAGCTGTGGCCATAAGTCATGGCGATATAGAATCTGAGATTGATGGTAAGTATGACAGGGTAACTATCTACAGAACGCTTAAGTCATTCATAGATAAAGGATTGATTCATAAAGTACTTGATGACTCAGGAGCAACACGTTATGCTTTATGTCATGATGATTGCTCAGAGGATTCTCATCGCCATAACCACATTCACTTTAAGTGTCAGAAGTGCGATGAAACCACTTGCTTAGAACTCGTAGACATTCCAGAAGTTAAATTACCAGGAGGATTTCAAGCTGTTGAGAGTAATTATCTGATCTCAGGTATTTGTAAGAAGTGTAATCAGTAGACAGATTCTTCTTCAAGCTCTTCCTTTATTTGAGGTCCAGATGGTTCATCTGGCCAAGTAATTCCCGGAGGCAAATCAATCGTTGGTCCAGACTCAATCGAAATACCCCCATCATTTCCCCCATTGCTCGGTCTCTTTCTTCTTTTCATCAAAGTGAAAGTTAAGTATGTGAGCAGAACATAAGTAAGTCCGCTAAGAATAAGATCGTAATAGAAACTATTCATGAGTATCTAATATACTCACAAACCAGCAAATAAGTTTAAATGAATATTAAAGCACAAAGAAAATTAGCCATACCAAGAAGAAAATTGGTAGGAGAATAGGTACCGAGAATCTCAGTAAATAACCGAAGAAGGATGGCATGTGAATACCAGTCTGTTCAGCAATTGATTTCACCATAAAATTGGGGCCATTGCCAATGTAGGTCATAGCACCAAAGAAAACTGCTCCGATTGCAATAGCCTTCAGATTAATAACCGAATTTGGATAAATACCACCTGCGGCATATCCTTGAACATCAGCTATAACGATTATATCGCCACCATTGGAGGCCAAAGCTGCTGCTAGAAAGTTTAAATAAGTTGGAGCATTATCTAAGAATCCAGATAAAAGGCCAGTGCCCCAATAAAGACTGCTTGGTCCTATCAATGCCGTTCCAGTTTCAGACTGAGCAAATTCTGAAACTAAGGCTAGTGCCGGCATCATTGTTCCAAAAATTCCAATAAAGATGAAGGCAACCTCTCTTATTGGCTCAAAATTAAATTCATTGCCATTAATGGCTTTTTTATCAGCAAACCTATAAGAGAGAAAGCCAACTGAGAACATGATAATCTCTCTAATGAATGAGAATTTTTGTCCATCATAAATAATAGCTGGAACCCCTTCAATGACATTCGGGTCTAAAAACACAGAGGCAATTACAATGGCTAGCCAAAAGAAATTTTTTCCTCCAACTATGCTGGTTTTTCCAGAGAACTGTACCTCTTCATCGAAATCTAAGTCTTCATTTCTTTTATCTATAAAATAGAATAAAACGGCAAGTACTCCCAAGGCAAATGCCCATGGTAAGATATTATGTAGCACCGTCCACATGAAAGGCACTCCCTTCAGGAACCCAAGGAAAAGTGGAGGGTCTCCAATTGGGGTCAATGCACCACCAATGTTGCTCACCATAAATATAAAGAAGATGATATGGTATGGTCGGATCCTGCCTTGATTAAGTCGAATGAACGGTCTAATGAGTAACATCGATGCGCCAGTGGTACCAATCAGGTTGGCTATGACAGCGCCAACAAGTAGAAGACCTACATTGGCCATTGGAGTAGCTCTCTTGTCTACATTAATCATTATTCCACCAGAAGCGATGTATAAGGAGGAAAGTAATGCAATGAATTGAACATACTCTGCCAAAGCATGAACAGGAGCATGAGTGTTTTGAAGGCCGAATAAATAGAATAAAACGACAATTGCAGCTAAACCTACAGCTACAATTGGGTAGTTCTTATGCCAGAAATGTTCATAGAAAAGAGGCCCTGTGGCAATCATTCCAAGCAGTAAAACAAAAGGAATTACCGACCAGCCCGGAGGCCCTTCTTCATGATGTTCCTCTCCTACGTGTTCTTGGTTTTCGTGTCCCTCTTGATCTGAAGAATGATTATTCTCTTCATTATTTTGAGGTATTTCAGTGGTGAGAAAAGAATCTACAACATAACTATCCGCTCTTACTGGACTTGCTGAAGCAAACATGCTCAGACAAATTGTTGCTAAGAATAGATAGATAGTTTTTCTCATTTAGGTTGGCGTGAGGCGCTAAAATAAATTAGTTAGGTTAATATTCAAACCTCTTCATTGACCATTAAGATAATGTAAGGTTTGTTAATGGGTGTTATCAATAAATGAAATTATTCAAAAAAGTACTTAGAACCCAATTAAAGCCCCTCCTGAAACATCATGGGTGGCTCCTGTGACAGAAGATAGGCAATTTGCCTTTCCTTCCAGCCTAAGAAGTCCTAGATAAGCAAAAATAAGCGCCTCTTTAAACTCTATGATGTTGGCGCTAGGAACCGAGATGATTGCTTTTGTCTGTCTTTTCAGGCATTCTACAAAGTATGAATTGTAAGCACCACCTCCTGTGATCAGCACTTTTCTCCCCTCGTGCTTGTTAATTATTTCAGCAACCTGATTGGCAGAATGTTTTATATAGGTGGTCAATTTGTCTTCAGCTTTGGCACTAGAGGCTAATAGTATTGTTCTCCAATCGCTTCTATAATCTTCGAGGCCTAACGATTTAGGATGGCTCTTCTTTAAATAATTAATGGACTCGAGCTTGTGCAGTAAGGCTGAATCAATGTCTCCCTTTCTTGCTATCTCTCCATTTTCGTCAAAATCGTAACCCAAACTTTTTGAAAGTTCATTTAAGGCCATGTTAAATGGGCAGATATCGAAAGCAATTCTAACTTGGTTTTGGTTGAAAGAAATATTCGCAATACCGCCAAGGTTCAAAGCCATGTCATAGTCGGCAAATAAATCTCGATCCCCAATTGGCACTAGAGGAGCACCTTGTCCTCCTGCCTGGACATCAGCTGTTCTAAAATCATTAATGACAGGTAGCCCTGTTATTTCGTGAATAGAATTTGCTGAACCAATTTGGCGAGTAATTCCGATCTGTGGCTGATGGAATACAGTATGGCCATGAGAGGCAATAAAATAAGTGTTCTTTGTTAAACCGCTTTCGAATTTCTTGATAGACTCTCCGATAAAAACACCAAGTTGATGATCTAAAGCTTCAATTTTATCAGGACTCGCGTCAATCACATGTCCTAGGGCCGCTCTTAGGCTTTTCGGATACTCAATGGTTTTGCAAGAAAGAAGCTCGAATTGCCAACGGTCATCGGTTTTGGCTCTTCTAAAGGCTACTTGGGCGAGGTCGAGCCCATCCAAAGAAGTGCCAGACATTGCACCGATTATTACATACTCATTTTTAATGTTCACTATTTCTTATTTCAACCGAATGATAAGTAAGACTAATGGTTTTTCAGCAAATTATTGTTTCAATAAACAAGAGAATGAGGCCAACATATTCATGACTCAGCAGAACTGATAGGTACTGAAAACGATTGTCAATCTC
>CAYGKL010000035.1:0-27798 GCA_964350505.1 uncultured Roseivirgaceae bacterium
CCTCCTGCTCCCGTCCGTGCTCCTGCAGTGCGCGAATCACTCGCTCTATTTCTTTATTGGCATCCTTATCGATGGTATTGGCTTTTTGCTTTGCTTCATTGAGAATCTTCTTTTCTTGCCCTTCGAGGTGAGATTTCAGCTGGGCATATTGCTCGGTCAATTCCTCTAATTCCTTTTCACGAGTTTTTACTCTTCTCTCGGAAAGCTCTAACTCGCGTTGTTGAATTTGCAATTGCCCCAACATCTGATCGAATGAAACCTGCTTGATACCGATTCTCTTCTTGGCATTTTCGATGGTGGCTTTCGGAAGACCAATTTTACCCGCAATTTCTAACGCAAATGAACTTCCTGGTTTACCAATTTCTAACTCATAGAGCGGCTGAAGGTGCTTTAAATCGTACTTCATAGCACCATTCACCAAACCTTCCTGTCGGTCTGCATATTCCTTCAGGTTGCCATAGTGAGTGGTAATGACACCCATTCCCTTGCTTTCCTTCAATTCCATGAGAATAGATTCGGCAATGGCAGCTCCATACTGTGGCTCGGTACCTGTTCCAAATTCATCTATTAGGAACAGGCTCTTCTTATTGACATGGCCTAAAAGGTGTTTCATGTTAATCAGGTGAGAGCTGTAAGTACTCAAATCGTTCTCAATAGATTGTTCATCTCCAATATCTATGAAGAGGTCTTTGAAAATGGTAAAAGTTGAACTCTCGTGCACAGAAACCAACAACCCAGTTTGCAGCATGTATTGCAGAAGACCAACCGTTTTAAGGCAAACACTTTTACCACCAGCATTTGGCCCTGATATGATTAAGATTCTTTGATTAGGCTCTAAGTAGATATTGAGTGGCACCACTTCTTTACCCAACTCTTTATGCTTACTGAGCAATAGTGGATGCTTAGCCACTTGCCAATTGAATTCTTTATTTCCTGACCATTGCGGCTTGCAAGCCTCAATTTTCAAGGCAAAACGCGCTTTTGCCCTAATGAAATCGATGAGGCCCAAGAACTGCATGTAATGCTTCAGATTATCAATTTCAGGTCGGAGATAGCTTGTGAGTTCCATAAGAATCCTCACTACTTCTCTTTGCTCTGAGTACTCTAGTTCCTGAACTTCATTGTTGATAGCAAATACTTCCGTAGGCTCCAGATAAACTGTTTGCCCAGTAGCAGATTCGCCATGAATAAACCCTTTCACCTTACGTTTATATTCAGCGAGAACTGGAATAACCATCCTTCCATTCCTGATGGTGACAGAGACATCGTCTGGTGTAAATCCTTCTTTCTTGGTGCGCGTAATGATGCTATCAAGCACCTTTCTGAGCCTTTGCTTTTCTTGAAGTATGCCTTTTCTAATCTCGTATAATCTATCTGAAGCATTATCCTTCAGCTTGCCACGTTCATCAAAAACCCTAGCCAAAGACCACAACAAATCTTCATCGAAGAGTACAGGATATGTGAGCTCTACCAAAACCGGATACAACTCTCGCTTCTGCTGGAAAAAATCGAGACACTTGTTAAGTGTCTTCAAGCTTAAAATTATATCGAACAGTTCTTCCTCTAAGAGGTAAGAATTATCTACCCTTATTTTGGCAAAAAAGGGTGAGATATCGATATAGTTCGAATTAGGGAAGAGCTCTTGAGAAACAATGATTCGAACAAACTCATCGGTTTGATTGAGCCATCTCTCAATGCTTTCTTTATCGTTAGAGAATCTTACTTTATCAACGAAGCTTTTGCCTAGGTTGCTTTCACAAGCCTCCGCAAGACTTGCTCGTATTTTATCGAAACCTAATTTTAATTCAAGATTAGAAGGGTATAGCATTAATAGTTTCTGCTGTATTGTTGAGAGTTTCTAACCTTCAAGCTATCCAGAACAATATCAGTTACTTCCAGAAATACTTGAGGGTGCATTAAATAGTAATTATAACTTTTAACGTAACTGGCAGAATCCAAACCATGTTCATTTAAAATGCGCTTTTCTAATACTTTAAAAATAAAGTTGGCAGAATCTGTACCCATGGTCACAGACCCTACTTTTCCTTCCGCCATCCGAATGTCAATCATGATGTCAACCATCTGCTCTTTTGAGAGGATATCATCAGGAATAGATTCATCTTTTCCGCAAGAGAAAACAAAAAGTGTAACCGCCAGTAAAAAAAGCTTTTTTGCCATGTTGTAAGCCACTTATTTTCGCCTCATTGTAGAGCCGACTACCAAAGGTAAGAGTTATGTTTGTAGGTCGCTTGGAAATAAAAGATTTATTGAGACCAATTCGCGCCCTTGGTAAGCCATTAAAGCGTTTAACTGGTTTCATATGACGCTAATAATCAGGTGAAAAATCTTTTATTTAAATCCCCGCTTTAGCGAGGATGACAATTTTAGAGGAGCCCAAAGCCATGCTTTGGGTAAATATCAAGATTAACCAAAATTAAGACGCTCAAAAGCATTCAAAAATCAAATAAGTCATATTTTTAGGCCTTCATTATGGAGCACATCATTTCCAAGCTTAGGAAGTACGAAATTCAAATTAGAAAAGCCATCAACTCGAGGATGCAGGGTGATTTTCACTCTATCTTCAAAGGTTCTGGTTTGGAGTTTGATGGCGTGCGCGAATACCACTATGGAGATGACACGCGTACCATTGACTGGAACGTATCGGCTAAAGGTCACGGCACATTTGTAAAAACCTTTAAAGAAGAAAAAGAACAAACCACTTTCTTTCTTCTAGATGTGAGTGCCTCACAAGAGATTGGAACCCCTGGTGCTCAGAAGGTTGATATAGGAAAAGAAATTACTGGTGTGCTCACTTTAGCGGCTGTAAAGCAACAAAACCGTGTTGGCTTACTTACCTTCTCTGACCAAAAGGAAAAATTCGTAAAATCGGGTAAAGGCATTAAACAAGGTTATGCAATTATTCACGAGTTGTATAACCACAAACCCAAGTCGAGTAAAACCAATATCAATGTTGCTTTAAAAAAGGCAATGGAGATTATTCACAAGAAGAGTGTGGTTATACTAATCTCAGATTTTATTGATGAAGGCTATGAGCAAAGCTTAAGACTTCTGGCTAATAGACATGACTTAGTGGTACTTCACCTCAAAGACGACAGAGAAACTCAACTGCCTAATTTAGGTATAGTTCCCGTATATGATCAGGAGAGCAAAAAAACTGTTTGGGTGAATACATCATCTAAAGATTTCCGTAAAAAGCTCGAAAAAACGTACACTTTGAACAAAGGTGAGTTGGAAAAATTTTGCAGAAAGAATCAGATCAACTACCTGGAAATCAACACCAAAGATAATTATGTGCCGCAGCTCATTAAACTATTCAGAATCAGAAATAAATCCATGAAACGTGACTAGAAGAGTAGCAGCATTTCTGATTGTATTCTTCGGTTTGATGACTTTGGCTTCTGCTCAAGACATCAAACCCACGGGCTATTTCCTTAAAGACAGCATTAAAATAGGCGAGCCCGTTCCCTACTCTTTGAGTTACAAAGACAAGAAGAACAGGCCTGTTATTTTTCCTGATTCCCTTTATAATTTCGCTCCATTTGAGCTTTTAGATAAGGCTTATTTTGACACCCGTTCTGACACTATCAATAGTATTGATAGTGCAGTCTACTACCTCACAACTTTCGAAATAGACACTGTTCAAAGTCTTTCTTTGCCTGTCTATGTCTATACAGGTACTGACAGCATTCCAATTTTTAGTGCTAAGGACTCTATAGTTCTCAATCAGGTAGTAACTCAAATGCCAGACTCGGTGAACTTAGCGGAGACAAAGGCTTTTCAGCCTGTGTCTATGCAGTTCAACTATCCTTACTGGTCCATAGGGCTTATCCTTCTAGGTGTAATCACATTAGTGGTTATGATCATTTGGGGTACTGAAATTCGCAAGCGCATCAGGCTTTATAGACTTAAAAAGAAGCTTGAGAAGTTTAAGGAGGAATTTGATAGAGAGATTGAAGGCATTACTCAAGAAACAGAAAAGACCAAAATTGAATCGGTACTAAAGTTCTGGAAATCCTATATGGAATCTCTAGAGCCGGTTCCATTCACCAAGCTCACAACGAAAGAAATTATTCAGATTCAGCAGAATTCTTCCTTAGAAGAGACACTGAAGTCAATTGACAGAAACATTTATAGCCCGATAGCTGTAAGTGCATTGCAAAACGATTTTGAGTTCTTGAAAGATTACTCAGTCGATAGGTATAACCATGTAACGGAGGAAATAAAGAATGCTTGACGAGTCGGTTTACAAATGGTTTTCATTGGAATGGTTTACACCAACAGCCTTTAAGTCATTCGACTGGGAGTTCTTCTTTGTCTTTTATGCGATTCCCGTTATCCTCCTTCTTTTCATACTGAAGTGGCTGATCGGCACCAAAATCAAACAGAAACTACCTGTTGCCTTACCTAAAAGTGAAATACAAAAGCACTGGACAAGCTATCTAAGATTAGTTCCTAACCTGTTGATGGCGCTTTCTTTACTCATGTTACTCATTGCTTTGGCTCGTCCGCAAAGAACCAACGAATTAGTAGAACAATGGTCTGAAGGTATTGACATTGCCTTGGTGATAGATATTTCAGAATCAATGCAGATTGAGGACTTCAAACCGAACCGACTTGAAGCAGCTAAAAGAACAGCTCGAGACTTTATTTCTGGTAGAAGTCAAGACAGAATCGGGCTCGTGATTTTCTCTGGAGATGCCTATTCTCTCTCCCCTCTCACCACGGATTATGAACTGCTCTATAAGTTCATCGATGAAGAAATAGACTTCAATAAAATTGAAAACAGAGGCACTGCCATTGGTAGTGCTATTGCGGTGGGAACGAACAGAATGAGAGAGTCGGATGCTGCCAGTAAAGTGATGATTTTGCTTTCTGATGGAGATAACACTGCTGGTAACATAGATCCGATTACTGCTGCTGAATTAGCCGCGGCTTACGACATTAAAATCTATACCATTGGCATTGGCAAAGAGGGAAAAGTGCCTTACGGAAAAGACTTCTTTGGCAGAACCAATTATGTTGAAAACACACTGGATGAAACTACGCTTCGAGAGATTGCCAAAATTGGATCGGGTCAATTTTATAGAGTTTCAGATAATGAAGCATTACAAAATGTATTCGGTCTCATTGATCAATACGAAAAAGCAGAAATAAAGGAGACACGTTATAAGAACACCACCGATTTCTACCCAATCTATTTGAAGTGGGGCATTCTCTTCTTTTTGATGTTTATGCTTACTAAAAGCACTTTCATCAGTAATATCTTAGAAGATTAAAAGCGCCAGGTTAAACCAATTGAGTTGCCCGTAACGGTTACGTGTTCCATCAGTTTTATTAACTCGTCATTTTTAGACTGAAGAATACCAAACATTACCAGATCGAATGCTAAAAGAAATCCGCCTTGTAGGATTAACGACCTTCCATAACCTCTTAAAATATCCTGCTTTTGAGGTCTAGTCTTAGACATCTCCTTCATTAAGAAACCACCCGTAATGTAAGCCACATCTAGCCCTGCATTCATCAATAATATCTTACTCATCTGATGGTATTCTCCTACTGTTTCGGCCAAAGCCAGCGAAGACGGGTCTGTGATCATTGAATAACGAAGTCCTGGTAAAGCTAAACCAAGGTTGACCACGTTCCAGAAAATGTTCATTCTGTAAAAGTGTGCTTGCTCGTTGGACGATGGGTTGGCTAGCAGTATGCCATTTGCACCCATATTACCCAATGCCCATCCTCCGAGCACCATCATGCCTATTTTATTGATTTGCAACCGTTCTTGATTAAAGTCTCCAAGGCTCTGCTGGGCTAGAGCATCGACAGTGAATAGGCAAAATATAGCGACTAGAAAAAGTACTTTTCGATTCATAACAATTGGTTTAACATGAACCTAACTTGATTCGTGAGGAAGGGTTTATATCAGAACAAACCTATACCAAATTCGACCAGCACAAAGTTGAACAACCTCACGCTGAATAGAATAAGCGCAATGCCCACTACCCTATTCATAATCTTCATAAAGCGCGGTGTAACAATTTGGCTGAGTTTAGTGGCGAAGTATGATTTGAGAACATCTGAAAGAAAAACAGTACTAATGAGCACGATAAAAAAAGTTACTGCTTGACTATCGGAGTAACCGAAATCTAAAGTGACTTTGCTAATGATCCCCAGCCAAAAGAAAAGCACAAAAGGATTGATTCCATTCAGGAGAAAGCCTTTCATTATCTGTTTAAACCATTTTGTTTGTTCTTGATGGCTCTTTTTAAGTCCTTTTGCCGGTACGGGCTTAAATAAATAAATCACCCCAAAAGACAGCATAATTAATCCGCCAATTCCTCCGAGCCACATGTTGAACGATGGATTATTGACTAATTGAGAAACACCGAGATAAGTAATAACAATGTAGAAGCTATCACTCAAAGCAATACCAATGGCCATGAAAATACCAGATGAAAAGCCTTTTTCAATTGAATTCTGAATGAGTGCAAAAAAGACTGGCCCAATTAAAGCGCAAAGGAGCAACCCAAATAAAAAACCATTGATAACAACGTCCATTCCTCTTGCCCTAGGCTCTTTGTTTTAGATAGGCCAACCAGCTTTCTAGTTTTTCCCTTTTAAGCACTCTTGGAAATTTAGTTTGTCCGCCTTCTTTCCCAATGGACTTCATCCAACCATAAAACACTTCATTTGGTAAAACTGTGAGATAGACGTTTTTGAGTGCATGCTGCCTTTCTACAGCATAGTCATCATTCAGCTCTTTCAAATACTGATCGATTTTTTCATTCAGTGCATCGGCATCTACGCCTCCATCAACTCCCACATACCAATGATGCGAAAAAAGGCTTCCATCTGGCAAACCTGCTACAGTAAACTCTTTCACTATAATATCGAAATCAGTCGCAGCCAATTGAACGGCTTTGTTCATGTTATCAACTGAAAGGTGCTCACCACATAGACTGAGAAAGTGTTTGGTTCTACCAGTAATAATAATTTCAGAGGCGTGTTTGTCAACGAACCTCACCGTATCTCCAATCATGTATCTCCAGGCGCCAGAGACTGTTGAGATAAGTAATGCATATTCTTTATTCTCTTCAACCTGATCAACCATCAAGGTCTCAGCATTAGGCTTTAGCTGGCCATCTTCATCAAAATTCTTTTCGTTGAAGGGAACAAATTCATGGAAAATTCCACCATTGAGCATCAGCCTCATTGATTTTTTTCCTGGAGAATCTTGAAAAGCAATAAAACCTTCAGACGCCAAATAAGTATCGATGTAGTGAATAGGCCTTCCTAATAAACGCTCAAAACCCTTTCTATAAGGCTCAAAAGCCACCCCACCATGAACAAATGCTCCAAGGTTCGGCCAAATGTCGTGGATATTGTCGACTCCATTTTTTTCAATGATTCGCTCCAATAAAATGGTCATCCAAGCAGGCACACCCGCCATCATTCCAATATTCCATTTGTGTGCATTCTCAATGATTTCATCGAGCTTGGTTGTCCAATCTTTATGTTTCTTAATTTTTGGGCTTGGTCTAGAAAAGCCCTGAATCCATAATGGTAATTGCCCGGTTGTAATTCCACTCAGATCACCGTAATAGAAGTTACCTGAAAAATTAAGAGAAGTACTTCCACCTAACATTAACATACCCGACTGGAAAAATTTATCTGGCAAATCGTACTTCGAGAGTGTATACACATGCCTCGACCCTGTCTTCCTGATCTGGCGGATCATGTCTTTGGTAACAGGAATGAATTTGGAAGAAGCACCAGATGTGCCTGAGCTTAAGGCAAAATATTTTGTTTTTCCTGGCCAGCAAACATCGGGCTCACCATCACGTGTTTTCTGCCACCAGTTGTCGTTCATGGTGTCATAATCGTGAATAGGGATATTTTGCTTAAATTTTTCGTAAAAATCGTGTTGCCCGAAACTTCTGAATTGCTCGAGGATAGCTGTAAAATCGTATTCCCTCCCGAAGGAAGTATTCCTTGCACTAATCAGGAGTTTTGAGAGTTCCTTCTTTTGTAGATCATAAGGAGAGGTGTAATCTTGCTCAAGGGTTTCTCTAAGCTTGATTCCTTTCTTTAAAATCGATCCAATTATTGGCATAAACTGTCTTCTGTTTATTGAACACTAAGCACAAACTAGGTGTTAATGTGCTAAATTGCGCCCCATTAGAGCAATCAAATATAATAGAAATCTAAACTTCCCCCTTAAAAATAGCTGTATGAGTATTGCAGAGAACATCTCACATTTCAACACAGAACTTGCTCCATTCAAAGCACAACTCATAGCTGTAAGTAAGACTAAGCCGAATGAAGACTTGTTACAAGCTTACGCCACAGGCCAAAGAGATTTAGGTGAAAACAAAGTACAGGAACTCGCGGGGAAATATGAGGCCCTCCCAAAAGACATTCGCTGGCACATGATTGGGCACCTTCAGAGAAATAAGGTGAAATACATTGCCCCCTTCGTACAACTCATTCATGGAGTAGACAGCTTGAGACTGCTCAAGGAAATTGATAAACAAGCCGAAAAGAATAATCGTGTAATTGAATGCTTACTCCAGATCTTTATTGCCAAAGAAGAAAGCAAGTTTGGCTTAGATGAAAATGAATTGTTCGAACTTTTGAATTCAGAAGAATTTGCCGAGATGCAACACGTTAAGATTGTTGGCCTTATGGGTATGGCTACCAATACGGAAAATGAGGACACAGTAAGGACTGAGTTTAAAGAACTGAAAGAATTATTTGAAAAGGTAAAAGCTACTAGCGCTTCTGAGAAAGTTGAAATGAAAGAACTTTCAATGGGCATGACAGGCGATTATAAAATTGCCTTAGAAGAAGGGAGTACTATGGTTAGAATAGGAAGTGCTATTTTTGGAGAAAGAAATTATCATTAACTATGACCGCAAAGACCACATTAATTCTCGCAGCTATTTTAGGAGCGCTTTCTGTTGGCATTGGAGCTTTTGGAGCACACAGCCTAGAAGCTACATTGACAGCAAATGGCAGACTCGAAACCTATGAAACTGCGGTAAAGTATCAGTTTTACCATGCCTTAGCTATTTTCTTGCTTGGCATATTAATGATCAACCTGAATAGTAGCTATTTCGGCTATGCAGCTTGGTCATTTCTAATTGGTACGATTATTTTCAGTGGCTCATTGTACGTGCTGAGCATTACCAATATCACCTGGCTTGGTGCCATAACTCCAATTGGAGGCCTGGCCTTTATTCTTGGCTGGATATTTCTGGCACTAGGTGTTAATAAAGTACTCTAAAAGAACTTCGGATTGAAATTCACTAGGTAAAGTTCTTTGGTGGCCCTCGTTAAAGCTGTGTAAAGCCACCTCAAATACTCTTGATTAACCATCTCATCTGTTAGGTAGCCTTGATCTACAAAAACAGCATCCCATTGCCCTCCTTGAGATTTATGACAGGTTAAGGCATACGCAAACTTAACCTGCAAGGCGTTGAGATATGGATCGCTTTTTATGGCTTTGATTCTTTCCTTCTTCGTGCTTAGATCAGCATAGTCGGCCACAACCTGTTCATACATCTGCTTATAGGACTTATCATTCAAAGAAGCTTCAGAAGAATGTAATGTATCTAACACCACTTTTGCATCGAAGGGCTCCTGATCTGGATAATCGAGCAATCGTAAAGTAAGTTCAGCAAACCTTAACTCGTAAAGGTCATCGAATCTTTTAATTTTTAGTACCTCCACAAAATCACCATTCGCCAAAAAGCCCGCAGGGGCATCCTCTGGCAAGAAATGATAGTTGTTTCTAACAATCATCAGAATATCTCCAGCCTCTAGCTCATCTTCTCTGTATTGAATAGCCCTGCGGATATACTGATTGTACTGAACCGCATTTTTATTACTTCGACAAATAATAGCGGTATTATCTACTCCATATTTATCATAGGCATATCGGAGACCGTCTTCTAGTTTTTCTCCTGTCATTTTAAAAACATCTGGAAAGCGAGAGGTGGCCAAAGAGACTTTAAAGTCTTCTTTTAGCAACTCATTCCTGAGGTTGGTGGCATTAAACAGAATGCCAGAATCTAAATCTTGGCGCATAACTTCTGTTAACTCGGTAGAAAGCACATCTGCATTAAAGTTATGCTGCACATATTCTTTCTCTAAGGCAGGGCTTTCAGTACTACCTACGGGAGGAAGTTGAGCAGTATCTCCAATTAGTAAAAGTCGGTTTCCCTCTTGAGAAAACACATAATCCATCAAATCTGAAAGCAAGCCTCTTTGCCCATATTCTGAAGAATTTGAGATCATGGAGGCCTCATCTACAATAAATAAGGTGTTTTTATGGTAATTCGATTGTCTTTTGAATTCCAGTCCACCGCCAGGCTCAGCAGTTTGTTGAAAAACTTTCTTGTGAATGGTGAATGCCGCGCGCTTGCTATAGCCAGACATTACCTTAGCAGCCCTACCAGTGGGAGCCATCAACACGTATTTGAATTGAAAGAAAGGCAGCATTTTAACAATAGCACTCACCACAGTGGTTTTACCCGTTCCTGCATAGCCTTTCAAGATGAGTACAGGCTTGCTAAGCGATTTATCTAGCAAAAATGGATCGAAGAGAGAAAAAAGATGTTTCTGCCCTCCTGTTGGTTCAAATGGGAATTTATCAAGTAATATTTCCGAAGGTTTCGCCAAATCAGCCTTCCCTTCTTGCTATGTCCTCAGGGAAAAGCGTTACCATAGTGGTAGTTGCCTTAGCAATAAGTGTTCTCTTTTCTCCCTTTAGGCACCAAACTTCGGCTTCACAAAAATTCATTTTTCTGCCTTGTTTAACCACCCAGCCTTTTGCATGAAGTCTATCTCCTTTGCCAGGAGCAAAATAAGAAACCTTAATTTCACCTGTAACCACATGCTGATCTTCACCTACTACAGTGTAAGCGGAGAACCCAGCAACTATATCTGCCACTGTTGCTGTTACACCACCATGCACTAGTCCGGCTTGTTGTTGATGCTCCTCCTTCAATTCCAACCAACCCTCGGTTCTTCCTTCTTCAATAACGTTGAGTTCAAAACCAACCAACTTCATAAAGCGTTGACGTTCCAAAAACTTCTCAATTCGAACTTTATAATGAGGATTAAATACCTTTAGCATAAATTAATTTTTCACAAATATATCGTTAACCCACAAGTCGGAAAGACCAATGGATAAATTTCAAGCCGAGATCGAACACAACTACGGTAAAAAACTTCGAGTTCGGGTTTGTGGCGTCTGTATTGAACAAGATAAAATTCTTTTGGTTCATCATCGATCGCTTGGCAAAACCAATTCACTTTGGGCACCCCCAGGTGGTGGAATGGATTATGGCGAAGATGCAAAAGAAGCGCTTCGCAGAGAGTTTTTAGAAGAAACCAAGTGCCACATAAAAGTAGAAGAATTTCTTTTTTTACATGAATACCTAGATCCACCACTCCATGGAATTGAGCTTTTTTTCAGAGTTAGTATTATAAAAGGAGAACCCAAAATTGGTCAAGATCCAGAAATGAGTGCTGATGCTCAAATACTTACAGAAATTGGCTTCCATCAACTTGAAGCCCTTCAGTCCTCACAAATGGAGAGTTTGCATTACGTATTGCAGCATGTTAAAAACCTCTCCGAACTTATTAATCTAAAAGGTTATTTCAAATTTCATTAATTATCCATAAAATAGCGGTTCGAATAACTATGGATTACCTATATTATTAGTTAATTTTAAGCAAAATTCAACCTTTAAGATGAACCTAACTAAAATACTTACAGCTCTATTTTTCGTCATTGCTATTGGCATCGCTTACCTTTTATACGATAGCGTAAACAAAACCATTGAGCAAGAAAAAGAAATTGAAAGAGTAGAGACTATGGTTAAAACCAAGCTTGAAAAAATTAGAGATGCTCAGGCAGCTTATCAAGCAACTTTTGGTGATTATGCGGACACATGGGAGAAATTAATCGCCTATGTAGACAGTGGCAGTATCTATCTAATCCAGAGAACTGAGGAGATCATCATGAAAGCCTATGGTGCTGAAGAGTCGATTTTCACATATGACACTATAGGAACGGTGAGTGTGAAAGATTCTCTCTTCTCACGTAATTTTGATCCAAGAACTCTTCCTGAGCTTCCACATGCTCCAGGAAAATACTTTTCTCTTTATGCCAAAGATTCTGTTAGAAGCGGTGTAAGTGTGGACTATATTGAAGTAGTTGATACTTATCCTTTTGATAAAACAAGAACAGAGGATAACGACATTGATAGAAGAAGACCTTTGAGATTCGGTTCTAGAACTGATATTACCACTGCTGGTAACTGGTAAAATTCCGTGAGAGCAGCAAAGACCTCACAAATAATATCCATTAAAGACGAAAGGCTGGAGATTGGCAAGATAAGTCAGTACCGCCTTTCGTTTTTTATTTCCAATCTGGATTGTCAGATCACTGTATTTGATGTTCAAAAAAAGCAGATCCTACTTTTTGAACATAGAGAATTTAATCAGAACAAGTCCACTACCGAGAATCTTGAGATCATCTACAATGATCATATGCTAATGGCTGCTGGCTTTTGGAAAGAGATTCAGGTTTACATGCGGAACAAAAAGTTTGCTCTGGTTCCTGTCCCTGTATTTGACAGAAGCCTCTGCGATCATTATGTAAGACTGAACGAAAGAACCGACCCAAATCAAGACGAATATCACTTCAAAGTAATAGATGATATTGGGGCAGCCATTGCCTTTGGATATTCTGGAGACATTAAGAATTGGTTTAAAGAAAAATACCCAAAGCTCTCCCTATATTTTAACCACCAGTCTGTGGCCTATTTAAAGGGTTTGCAAGGTCAGCTCAAAACCAAAGCTCAATCTTGTCTTTATCTCAGTTTGAATAATAACGAGGTGCAGATTGCAGGATATAACTTTCAGCGCATAGCCATTTACAATCAGTTTAACTTTACTGATGTAAATCAGCTCATAAAACTTATGCTGCTCACTTTGCAGCAATTCAGTACTGAAGGGCAATTAACTCCAATTGTACTACATGGAGTAAAGGAAAAAATCGACCTAACCCTGCCTGTACTCAAAAAATACTTCAAGCACATAGAGCTCGGCAAACGCCAGTCAGGGGTACTTATACATCCTGTTTTTGGTGAATTGGAAGATCACGAGTATTTTGAAGTATTAGCCAACCTCTAACGAATTCATTAGATTTAATTCATGAAGCGAATCGCTCTTTTTCCGGGATCTTTCGATCCATTCACTAAAGGTCATGAAGACATTGTTTTAAGAGGCCTTAAAATCTTCGATGAAATAGTGGTAGCCATAGGCTATAATAGCCAAAAGCAGAATCGCTATTTCGAAATCGCCTACATGGAAGAAAAAATTAATGAAACGTTCAAAGAGAATCCTGAAGTAAGTGTTCAAGTTTACAATGAGCTCACCTCATCACTAGCCTCTCAGATGGGTGCCAATGCTATTTTACGCGGGTTAAGGAACACAACAGATTTTGAATATGAGAACAGTATCTCTCAGGTCAATAGGGACCTGAACGAGAATCTGGAAACTATTTTCCTGATCACCTCTCCAGAGTTTGCGGCCATCAACTCTTCCATTATTCGTGAAGTTCACCGTTATGGTGGAGAAGTTCAGAAATACCTCCCTTATACCCTCTGAGACTTAATTAGCTTATTGAATTTTTGATGCACATGGTTGATAGATTTGTAGGTATTGTAAAGCGCTACATTCAACTCCCTTTCATTCATCCAACGCACTTCATCAATACCCTCTTCTAGCTGAGGCTTCATTTTAGAATCATCGATAGAGTCCATTAAATACCACACCGTTTTCTTAAGAATACTTTTTTCACCCTTTGTGTAGGTGTGCCATGTGGTGCAAATCTTTTGATTTACTTTCACTTTAATATTGCACTCCTCTTGTACCTCTCGTTTGGCTCCCTCAATGCAAGACTCGCCTTTCTCAATTTTGCCCTTAGGCAAATCCCACTTACCTAATCTGTGGATTAGTAGCACTTTCCCGTCTTGATAAACCACACCACCTCCAGCTTTCAATATTTTGAATTTGCTTTTGATGTAGTCTACAGTTTCATCGTAGGTATCGGTCAATACTGTGATTGACTCTAAGCTCTTCATCTTTTTATTATGCATAATGAAGAGAAGCGTCTTAATAGTACTTGGAGTTGCATTTCTTATAAGGAGTTTACCCTTGAACAATTTCTCATTGATCAAAAGATCATCATCCTCTATAACGCCATCGAATTGCCCTATATCGCCTAGATTATCAGGCTTCTTAATTCTTAAGGGCTTGTCTTTAATATAAATCCTCATTGGGAGAGTAGATTCTAGGTCAATATGAAAAAAAAATCTTGAACAAGGTGTAAGATTTTCATGCCATTTTCAGAAAAAAAATTGGCTAACTTCGTGGCATGGTAAATATCCAAGCAGACAAAGCCACAGCTCTAAAAATCGCTTCTGATCTCCTTTCTATAGAAGCCATCAAATTAAATGTTGAAAATCCGTTTACCTGGAGCTCAGGATGGAAATCTCCCATCTATTGTGACAACCGCATGTCACTCTCCTATCCGGAAACTAGAACATTCATTAAAGAAAAACTAGCTGAAGCTGCCAAAACAAATTTTCCGGGTTTTGAGGCCGTTGCTGGTGTAGCCACCGCAGGTATTCCTCAAGGTGCGCTCTTGGCAGATCTTTTAGAAGTACCTTTCATCTATGTACGTTCTAAGCCAAAAGGCCACGGCATGGAAAACCTCATTGAAGGCAAAGTTGACCCAGGTAAAAAGGTATTAGTAGTAGAAGACCTTGTTTCCACTGGAGGAAGTTCTTTGAAAGCTGCGGAAGCACTTAAAGCTGCTGGCTATGAAATACTAGGCATGCTCGCCATCTTCACTTATGGCTTCCCATTAGCCGATGAGAACTTCGAAAAAGCTGGCATACCACTTTGTTGCTTAAGTAACTACAGCATTATGCTCGAAAAAGCCATTGAGTTAGGCTATGTATCTTCTTCAGACTTAGCATCCTTGGAAGAATGGAGAAATGCTCCTGCCCTTTGGAAACAGTAAGCTGATAGAATGAATAGTTAATTGGGTGATTAGTAATTGGCCACCTTAAATTGAGCTTAATTCTTAATTCTTAATTCTTCCTTTTCTTCTATCCCCAAACCAAAGAGGGCAAAATCATACTTCACTGGGTCTTGAGGATCCAACTGCTTTAGGTTATTGGTTACTTCTATTGCCATCAGCCAATCGGTCTGTTTCCGGGTAATCAACTGAAACCTTCTGGCTATTCTTTCCACATGTAAATCGCAAGGGCAAACTAATTGAGAAGGCTTAATACCTTTCCAAAGGCCAAAATCAACACCCTTATCATCAGCCCTAACCATCCAACGAAGGAACATATTGATGCGCTTACAAGCAGACTTTCTGGCCGGAGTTGCAATGTGCTTTCTGGTTCTTTGTGGTGCATCTGGCAAGGCAAAGAATTCATTATGAAACCGGACAAGAGAGTTCTCCATATCAACATCTCCTTCCCTTAGACCTAAAAGAAAAGCATCTTCTAGGCTCTCGTGTTCCCGATAGTAATTCTTGAAAAATTCAATAAAATAAAGAGTGTCAATGTCGTTAAATGTTCGATGCTTAAACTTTAACAGGGTCTTTAAATCATTTTCAGAATGATTTAAGATAAAATCATAAGGCTGATTATCCATCAATGCAAAAAGCTCATTGCACTTATTGATGATAGTCACCCGTTGACCCCATGCTAAAATGGATGCCCAAAAACCAGTGATTTCAATGTCTTGTTTTAAAGAGTATTGATGAGGAATAGAAACAGGATCATTGACAATAAAATCAGGTTGATTGAACTGCTCTACCTTACTATCGAGAAAAGCTTTCAGGTCATGAAATGACTCAGAGCTCATTTAGTTGAAGTAGTTCAGCTGTACTCTGAATCTTTTATCGATGGCCTTCAAATGATCATAAGCCCTTTGGTTGAGCTTAAGAATAATATTCTCATTCTCCGAAGTTTCCGGAATAGTGCCAATTACTCGCACATAAACCGTTAGATCATTCATAAGATTCTTCACCTTAATGACCGTTCCTACTTTAGCCGTTCTGTGCAGCGCAAAGAACTTACTAGAAGGTTCTGCTTCGTCAATCACCTCTGCTAAACCTTCAGCCTTAATTGGCTGAAAGGGAGTACCTGAATAGCTCGTCTCTCCCATCTCCTCATTATTCATAGGGTCAGGTACACCCATTCCCTCCTCTTGCTCTTCCTTTTGAAATGGCACTTTGGAAACCTTGATTGAATCTGGTACGCTTACAGTTTTTGGTACATTCGCAACTCCCTCTTCATTTGCCTTGTCCTCTAGGGCCTCCTCTGTTGCATTTTCCACTATGGCTACCAGCACTTCTTTCTTTATCAATAATTTTTGACCAAGGTCAAGTGCATTAGAAGTGAGACCATTCCAAGTTTTAATGTCAGAAACTTGCACATCGTATTTTCTGGCAATGGCAAAGAGCGTTTCACCTGCCTTCACAGTATGGCTGAGCTCATCAGTTCTTTTAGTAACAGCAGCATCAGGAGAAATAACATCACCTCCAAATGGAATTTTAAGTGTTTGGCCAATTTGAAGTCCACTAGCTAAAATAGGGTTAGCCTTATTGATTTCAGAAACAGTTGTTTTGTATCTTCTAGACAATGAATATAGCGTTTGCTGAGCCTGAACCTTATGGATTACAAACACTTTATCGCCTTGTCTTTCTATGCCAAGTGAGTCAGTTTGAGCTACTGCAGAAGCACTCAAGAAACCCAAAAACAAAATTATGTACTTATATCTTCTCATCTATACTATAAATCTTCAACTCGTTCTTTCCTGTAACAAATATAAGTGCCTTACGGGCGATAAAAAAAGCTCCTGAAACTAGCCCTTTCACTCCACTTACTAGCGATTCTTGCAGCAAAAGGTTACCGGCTTCATCAAACACATACAGACTTAACGTCTTCAATCCATCATTGACATGATTTGCCGCAATAAAAATTACGCCTTCCTCCTCAATATAATCACAGCTACCGGCTAACTCAACATTCACCTTCTTTTTCAAAAACTTAGCCAAAGTTTCGAAATGCTGATTATCGGTATCGTAATGCACTGGATAAGTAATGTGAGAAGACTCTTGTTCAATTGTCAACTGATGTTCATCCCATTCCTGAGTTTGAATATTAAAAATCAACGGAAGATCCTGTTCAGACTTAATGAATAACTGCGAACCATTGGCTCCTGTTAAATACACATGCTCCATCGACCAAATCGACTCCTGATTCAGAAGGTTGAACCCAAAGACCGATCTATCTTCAATATTCTGTGTATCCTCAAACTTCTGGAATACAGCCATTTCCCCGTAAAGGTGATATGCACTTACCCACCAATCATCTTCAAATTGCAACCCTTCCCAAAGCATTTCTAACCTTTGTAGGTTGATAAGAGAAAAGTGAGAATCTAATTTTCCATTATCCCTGGTATTCACCAACAAATACTCATCAGTCGATTTCACCTCCCAAAGTGGGGAATCGAACTGCTGTGAAAATTTGAAGTTTAAAACTGAAGACAAGGCCTTTCTTTGTATTTTGAACAAAAATAAGTGAATAAAGTGGGGAACAAAGGCATCAAATTTTTTACTCGAATAATCACAGCTGTATGTGTGGCACTTTTAGCCTTCACTGCTTGGGCTTCGGAGCAAGCTAAATACCAAGAAGGCACCTTGCGTATTTTTCTAATGGAGATTAAGGGTGATATAGACCCACGCATGAATCGCTATGTTGACTTGGCGCTTACACAAGCTACCGAGGAAGAGGCTGATATGGTCATCATTGAAATGGACACTTATGGTGGAGCTGTAATTGATGCCAATGACATTAGAACTCGCATTTTAGAATATGAAAAACCAGTTTGGGTTTATATCAATAATGACGCTGCCAGCGCAGGCGCTTTAATTTCTATTGCTTGTGACAGTATCTATATGGTGCCGGGAGCCAATATTGGAGCAGCTACTGTTGTGAATGGTGCAGATGGTGCAGCAGCTCCTGATAAATACCAGTCGTACATGCGTGGCATCATGCGATCTACGGCAGAAAAAAATGGTCGGGACCCTCTAATTGCAGAAGGCATGGTAGATGACAGAGTTGAAATTGAGGGAGTAACAGAAGCTGGAAAAGTCATTACTTTCACCACCACTGAAGCGATACAAAATGGCTTTTGTGAAGCAGAAGTGGCTAGTATTCAAGACATCTTAGAGAAAAATGAAATAGTAGATTACGAACTCATTAATTACGAATTGCCCGACACAGAAAAAGTCATTGCCTTTTTCCTAAACCCGGTAATCAGCGGACTCTTAATTCTTGTCATCACTGGGGGCATATTCTTTGAACTTCAAACTCCTGGTGTTGGCTTTCCATTGGCTGCTGCTGGTGTAGCCCTCATACTTTATCTCGTTCCTTATTACCTCAATGGTCTTGCTGCCAATTGGGAAATTGCAGCCTTTTTCGTAGGAATTGCACTCATTGGGCTTGAAGTTTTTGTGATACCCGGTTTCGGGGTTGCTGGCATTGCAGGCATCATCTGCACTGTGGGGTCGCTCATCTTTATGATGCTAGGGAACGACAACTTCAATTTTGATTATGTGCCTATGGGAGAGATTACGAAAGCTGCTACCGTGGTTGGTGTAGGTATTTTTGGCTCCATCCTATTGCTGATATTTTTAGGCTATAGATTGACCAGCTCAAAAATGTTTCAACGTGTAGCATTAGTTACAACACAGAAGAAATCCGATGGCTATATTGCAACCTCTTACAGTCAAGATCTTTTAGGTAAGGAAGGCATTACTTCCACTATTCTAAGACCTAGCGGAAGAGTAGAAATTGAGAATGAGGTGTATGATGCCTATACAAGAGGAGAATACATTGAAGCAGGACAAGAAATTGTAGTGGTGAGCCAGCAAGGAACATCTCTTCAAGTAAGATCAAAGAAAAATGAAGCATAGCGATTATTCAGCAGAGAGTTTAGCCATTTCGGGAGGTCACGACCCTGCCAGTGCTAATAATTCAATAAAGCAACCTATTTATCAGACCTCAACCTTTAAGTTCAACACTGCTGAGGAAGGGAAAGCCTTTTTCCAAAATGCCAAGGGCGATGCGCCATTGGAGGAAAGAAATGCAAGTCTCATTTATACCAGACTTAATCACCCCAATGCCATTACTGCCGAATACCGGTTGGCTAAACTTGATGGTGCTGAAGATGCTGCATTTTTCGAAAGTGGCATGGCAGCCATCTCAACAACAATCTTTACGTTTTGCCATGCAGGTGATTTAATCCTTATGTCATCACCTCTTTATGGAGGAACGGACACTTTTATTAAAAAACATGCCGTTCAGTTTGGGATTGAATGGGCCGAATTTAAGCCAAATGCTACTGCAGCAGATATAAAGGAGCAGATTAAAAATCATCCAAAAGCAGATCGATTGAAGATGATCTATTTGGAAACCCCGGCTAACCCAACTTTGTCCTTAACGGATATCAGCACGATCAAATCGCTGAGAGATGAATTAGCTCCAGCAGCTGTGATTGCGGTTGACAATACTTACATGGGACCCATGTTTCAGAAACCATTGGCACATGGTGCCGATGTAAACCTATACTCTGCCACTAAATATATTGGTGGGCATAGCGACATCATTGCTGGTGCAGCTTCAGGTTCTGAACACCATATGAAGGAAATTAAGAAAAAGAGATCTATCCTTGGCAATACGGCTTCTCCATTCACTTCATGGCTGCTTTCGCGAAGTATGGAAACCATTAGCCTGCGAATGGAAAAACAAGCTAGCAATGCAGATAAGCTCGCAAACTTTCTTGATGAACATGCTAAAGTGAAAGCCACACATTATTTGGGTTTATTGACTGAAAGTGATCCACTTTATCCCCTCTACAAAAAGCAAAATACCTCGGGCGGAGCTATGATTGCATTCGAAGTACATGGTGGTGAAGCTGAGGCCTTTAAGTTTTTGAATGCTTTGCAATTGGCGCATTTGGCCATTTCTTTAGGAAGCACTGAGACACTGGTTTCGCATCCATTCACCATGAGTAGCTCCAATATGGACGAAGCCGACAGACTCAAAAACGGTATTACACCAGCATTGATCCGAGTCTCAGTGGGTATTGAAAATATAGATGATTTGATCAAAGACTTCGATCAAGCTTTAACCTCCATTTAAAACTATTCGTCATTCCGGAATTTTTCTTTGCACTTTTGGGAGCGAAGAAAAATATCCGAAATCTCACAAATTAAATGGCCGAAACCCAAACCCTTTACGAACGCATTGGTGAGGAAAATATCCTTCAGCTGGTGGATGATTTTTACGCTGGAGTTGAAACAGATGAGCTGCTTCGCCCCATGTATCCAGAAGATTTACTTCCTGCTAAAAACCGACTGAAACTCTTTTTGATTCAAGCTTTAGGGGGTAGACAAACCTACACAGATGAACGAGGCCACCCCATGCTTAGGCGAAGACATTTTCAATGGAAGATTGGTGAACCACAAGCCACCAATTGGCTTAAGCACATGCACTCAGCTTTGGAAAAAGCCACTTTCGATGAAAAGGATAAAGATGCTTTTTGGGATTACGTTTATAAGGCAGCGCTTCATATGATTAATCAAAATCAATAAAACTCAAGAAATCATTTTCCCTATCTTCGCCTTTTCATGAAAAAGGTGCTCCTTAAAGTCTATTCTATCTATTGCCTGTTGGTTTTTGTATTGACTTTTATAGTCTTGCTACCCTTTTTCTTACTTGCCATTTTTATTAAGCCGCTTGAGGGGATAGCCCCTTTTCTCAACCATGTTTGGGCCAAAGTTTTCTTCTTCTTTTTGTTCCTTAATGGCACTCACAAGACCTTCGAAATGCAGCTTGACAGAAAACAGAATTACATTTTCTGCACTAACCATACTTCATTTTTAGACATCCCAACCATGGGCTTGATCAACCATAAGTTCAAATTCATTGGTAAGGCATCATTAAGAAAAGTACCCATTTGGGGATTTATGTATAGTCGCCTGCACATTCTTGTTGACAGAAGTAGTTTAAAAAGCCGACACAATAGCTGGCTCAAAGTTCAGGAAGAGATAAAAAAAGGCTTTAGTATTGTTTTCTTCCCTGAAGGAGGCATCCTCAGTAAAAATCCTCCTCAAATGGCTCCATTTAAGGAAGGAAGTTTCAGAATTGCGGTAGACGAACAAATCCCAATCGTTCCTGTCACTATATTGAACAATCACCTACTTTTACCAGACCGAGTGCCTTTAACAATGCATCCTGGCAAAATGGAAATGATAGTACATGAACCCATCTGGCCAACTGGTCAAGATGATGAAGCTGTTAACGCTTTAAAGCAAGCCGTACGTCAGAAAATAGAAGAAACCCTGAACGCTCATGAAAGTAGATAAGGAAACCTTGGAGAAAGTAGCCCATCTGGCTAGATTGAAAATCAAGCCTGAGGAGGAAGACAAGCTACTTAAAGACCTGAGCGAAATTCTTAGTTGGGTAGAAAAGCTCAAAGAAGTTGACACCGATGGGGTTGAACCCCTCACCCACATGACACAGGAATTTAATGTACTAAGGGCCGATAAAGCTGAAAAAACAATCAGTCGAGAAGATGCCCTTAAAAACGCGCCTGACCATGATGAGCAATTCTTTAAGGTCCCAAAAGTGCTAAAACGTAATGATTAATTCTATGATAACGTTATTCAGTCAAAATCCTTTTACTTACCTCAACCCTAAAGGCTGTCTGAATGATTTTCAAGATTTACTCTTAGGGAAGTGGTCAAAAGATTGAAAACATTAAAATAAACTTGACTCTTTGAACACCACCACTTTCAATATATTGAAATACACTGCACTCGCATTAGCTGCCATTGCGCTGATTTGGTTTGGTTATGCTTGGTTTGTTGGCGATGAATTAACGCTGCCATGGCAGGTAGAGTCAACCTTTAAAACTAGACCATTCCTCATAGAATATTTCCAACTTAATGGTAAGCCTTACGGGGTGGTGGCCGATCAAATCATTAGCTGGCAGAAGTTTAGTACTGGTGAACTGGAGTTTCTGAAATGGCCACATTATAGTCTTTTGAGCTGTATTTTAGTGACTCTAA
The DNA here is from genome assembly GCA_964350505.1 of uncultured Roseivirgaceae bacterium. Lineage (GTDB taxonomy): Bacteria > Bacteroidota > Bacteroidia > Cytophagales > Cyclobacteriaceae > Roseivirga. The sequence goes on from CAYGKL010000035.1 coordinate 22,256, forward strand.
TCTTCGGAACGGTTGCAATCACATATCTGGATAGATTTACTTACTTCATCTTTTCTGGCCTTTTTATTTTCGCATTCATTCAACTTAGACTGGAAGAACTCGGTGTTGCAGACCCTTACCTTACTTATGGCTTAATCCTAAGTTTTTTGGTACTTACTTATTATTTCCAAGCCATTAATAAAGGAGTTTCTGTTCTTGTGAGAACCAGCTCCACACTCTCTCTGTATGGTTTGTTTATTTTCCTAATCAACTATTTACCAAACATGGACTATCCCAATCTGGTGACCCTTTCTTTTGGGATTGTCGGGCCACTGCTTTGGGTAACTCTGTTCATTGTTTTTGTAGCTGGGGATAATATTTATAGCCTTTTTAAACTCACTACTCAGGGAGAAACAAAAGGCAAAAACGGACTCATACACTTTGGCGTGATTGGCCTTGTGTATATCGGTTTGGTTGTTTTGCTCTTCCTTCAGAAGAATGAGCAAACTAGTTTTACCCTTTATCTCATTGAGCCACAAACCTTACTCATAGCCTCCATAATTTCGGGCTATTTCTGTTTCGACCAGAAAATAGAAACCATGGCTATCAATGGTGATACCTTCGTGCTAAAAAACTGGCTCTATCCAGTTCTCAGCGCCTTGACCCTTGGTATGTTAGCATACACTAAGCTTATGGCTATTGACTCATTAGAAAACGCCTTGGAATGGGTAATTGTCATCAGTCATTTAGCCTTTGGAGCAGCCTTTTTCATGTATGCACTCATCAATTTTATTCCAGCGCTTCTTCAGAATATTCCAGTTTGGCACATTTTCTTTCAAGGACCAAGAACCCCTATGCTCACCGTTAGGCTGTTCTCGGTGATTTTGGTTGTTGGTGGCTTTCTTTATCTGGAAAACAGGCCCTACAATCAAACAAAATCTGGCCAGTATACCATGCTCGCAAGTTTAGCCGACTTTATAGACAATGACCTTCTGGCCGATCAGTACCACAAACAAGGCAATTACTTTGAGTTCTATAACTTCAGATCAAATTACGCACTTGCTCAGAAGGCTGAAACGGTACAAGAAAAGGCTGATATTCCTCAGCGATATGCAGCCATTCTTAGAGGTAGCGAAAACCCTAAAGCTAGAGTGGCCTTTTCTAATCAATATGCTGAGAAAGATCAAATCTATAGAGCCCTAAGCACCCTGATGAACTCACCAGAAAAGGCTTATAATGAGCAAGTTCAGAACAATCTCGGCCTGGCACATTATGAATATCAGAATTACGATTCAGCCTTTATGTACTTCAATCAATCATTGGGTGGCGGTGCTTTTGTGAGTGAGGGAAATTTAGCTGCACTGAATTACGATGTGGCCGCCAATGTGGACTTTGATACAACTATCAATTATGAATATGGCAATAATATCCACCTGAAGCTCAATCGACAAGCTTTGGCGAATGCACAGCATCAATTCCTTCCATTTAGTATTGAAATGAGGAATGATACGCTCTTAACAAGGGAGCAACTCTTTTACATTTACAATGCATCATTAAGTAGAAACAGACCTGATTTTGAAGAGGTAAATGAGGCTATTGAATATTATCAATCTAGCCCAAAGAATAGTCTGTATAACACCTTCCTCTTAACTGCCCAATCCTTTCTTTTCTATAACTCGGGACAAGTAAATAAAGCTTTCAAAACCTTAGAGAGTGTAATAACATCCAATCTTGCAGCTGCAGGATTTCCATATTATGTAAAGGCCATTTGGGCTTTCGATCAAGGACAATCAGAGCTTACTGTTGAATCTGTTAACAACGCCAGGAAACGTGGCTTTGAAGAACCTCAATTATTGGCTTTCATGGAAGAGTTGAAGAAGATTTCTGAGTATAAAGAAACGGCAGACTTAAGCGAAAAACTTCAATCCATTCAAAATAACAAAGCTACTTTGGGAGAGGAAGAGTATATAGTCCAACTAGCTCAACTGGCCACCACCAATGCTTTTGATGTTACAAACACTCTCACAGCCATTCAACTATTGGATGAGGCAGGTTTAGATATTAATGAACAATATAATCTGGTGCTCCAAGGCTTAGAAGTGAATAAAAATTCAGTGGAGTTGATGGAGAAATATATTTACCTCTGCGCAGCAAATGGTTACACCTCATTCGGAGAAACCGCGATTGGCAATCTGGCTAATTTAGTATCTCGCCAAAAATTAGATGAGGTAGAAAAAAAGTTTAAAACCATTTTAGAACAAAGAAGGCTGGCCAGACTTCCACAATAATATTCCTAAGGCTATCATTCGCCTGTAATCCTTTAGGTATTCCGTTCAAGGAAAGTCTTTTTAGTGCACCAATTACTTTTGATTCTTTTGTAGCTGGTTAAACCTTTTATATAATTAGTTAGTCTACTATTAAACTTTTAGGCAACTAGATACGTCCAACGAGTATGAGTAAAACAGTAATCAAAACATCTGATATCTCTAAGATCTACCAGATGGGAAGCGAAACCATCAGAGCTTTAAAATCAGTAAGCATAGAAATTAACCAAGGTGAGTATGTGGCCTTCATGGGCCCTTCTGGATCAGGAAAGTCTACCTTGATGAATATGATTGGTTGTCTTGATACTCCATCGGGAGGACAATACATTCTAAACGGCCATGATGTTTCAGACATGACTGAGAACGAATTGGCTGAAATTAGAAATAAGGAAATTGGCTTCGTATTTCAGACTTTCAACCTTTTACCAAGGGCAAGTTCATTAGAAAACGTTGCACTTCCGCTTATTTATGCGGGTTACAGCAAATCAGAGCGTGAAGAAAAAGCCTTGGCAGCTTTAGCTGGTGTAGGACTTGAAACGAGAGCACATCACAAACCAAACGAATTATCTGGTGGTCAGCGCCAACGAGTAGCGATTGCGCGTGCTTTGGTAAACGATCCTTCCATTATTCTTGCCGATGAGCCAACTGGTAACTTGGATAGTAAGACGTCTTACGATATTATGGATTTGTTCGCTCAACTTCATGATAAAGGAAATACCATCATTATGGTAACTCACGAAGATGACATTGCCCAGTATTCTCATAGAATTGTAAGATTGAGAGATGGAGTTGTTGAAAAGGATGAGATCAATCCTAATCCGACTAAGGTTGACAATTTAAGAACTCAAACAGCTGCTGCTGCAGCCGCAGCGGAAGCAGAACATTAAGGTTTGAAGATATATACAAAAACAGGAGATTCAGGCACCACCTCATTATTGGGTGGTGCTCGTGTTTCAAAGGCACATATTCGTATTGAAGCCTATGGAACAGTAGATGAGCTAAACAGCTACATTGGTCTTCTAAGAGATCAAGAAGTCAATGCAGCTAGAAAAGATTTCTTAAAAACTATCCAAGACCGTTTATTTACCATCGGAGCCGATTTAGCCACAGAGCCAGGCAAAGATAAAGTGATAAAACCCGATCTATTCGATACGGACATTAGTGCCCTCGAATCCGCCATGGACCATATGGATGAGCAGTTACCAGCTCTAACTAGCTTTATATTACCAGGAGGGCACCAATCTGTTTCATTCTCACATCTTGCCCGCTGTGTTTGTCGCAGGGCAGAAAGAATCTGCAATACACTCAATGAACAAGAGCCCGTTTCTGAATTAGTCCTTAAATACCTCAATCGCCTTTCCGACTACCTTTTCGTTTTAGGAAGATTAATGGCGCAAGAGCTCGATGCTGAAGAGGTGAAGTGGGAGCCTCGCAAGAAATAAATTTGCCCAAAAAAATATTGGGCATTTAAAATTAAATGCGGAATATTTAACCAAAACATGGGTATTTACCTATGTTTTATTCTGAGTATACATAATACAACTTACTGAAAACTAGAATCTTACAGTTATGCAATGGTTTGCACTGGAGCTGATTTTAGTTAGATTTGCTGACTTATTAAAAGAATAACACCATGACGGATACATCCACTATTCGAATAGAGCCAATATCTAAGTCAAGAATAAATGAGCTAGATGAAAACAATATTCCTTTCGGAAAGCTCTACTCAGACCACATGTTTATGGCTGACTATGTGAATGGTGAATGGCAAGACTTAAGGATCGTCCCTTATCAAAATCTATCAGTTTCTCCGGCTAATAATACTTTGCACTATGCCATTACTATTTTTGAAGGGTTAAAGGCTTACAGAAATTCAGCAGGTGAGGTAGTAGTTTTCAGGCCAAGATCTAATGCAGCAAGACTCAATATTTCAGCAGAAAGAATGTGTATTCCTGAAGTTCCTGAAACGCTCTTTATGGAAGCACTAACTGAGCTTTTAAAAATTGACTCTTCGTGGGTACCTTCTAAACCCGGAACAGCACTTTACATAAGACCTTTTGTTTATGGGAATGACGAATACATCGGTATTCGCCCATCGGAGAACTTTAGATTTATGATCATTACTGGCCCAGTTGGTTCATACTACACCAAACCAGTAAGGGTGAAGATTGAGACTAAGTACTCTCGTGCCTACGAAGGTGGAACAGGTTATGCCAAGGCTGGTGGTAACTATGCTGCAAGCCTCTACCCTGCCCGATTGGCTCAAAGACAAGGCTTCGACCAACTCGTTTGGACGGATGGGAAAACGCATGAATACATAGAAGAGTCTGGCACCATGAATGTGATGTTTGTGATCGATGATGTAATTAGGACGGCACCAACATCTGGCACCATTCTCAAAGGAATAACAAGAGACTCAGTTTTAACCATCGCCAGAGATTGGGGATTGAAAGTAGAAGAAAAGCCAGTGGCTGTTGCTGAGCTGGTAAAAGCAGCCAAAGAAGGCCGCTTGAAAGAAGCCTTTGGCGTAGGTACGGCAGCTACCATTGCACCCATAGCTACTATCGGTTATGAAGACGAACTGTTTGAACTACCTACTCCTGACGAGAGCTATTTCTCTAAAAAGGTTTTGAAGGAATTGAACGGCATAAGAACCGGAGAAATTGAAGATCGATACGGTTGGGTATATAAAATTTAACTCGTATTAACGAAGTTTTTGCTTTACTTAGCAGCAACATGAAGGCTAGAAACACACTCTTCTTTCTTTTGCTGCTTTTTGCATTTGAGGGCTTAACTGCTCAAGATTACATGCTCTTAAGAAAAAAAGGATCTACCAGACGCTATGAATACCGAGTGGGAGACACCTTTATATACAAGCAAAAAGGAATGGATGAGTTCTTTAAAGATCGTATCACTCAATTTGTTGACAGTACCATTGTAATGGAAAACAATTTGGTACTTATTGAACAATTGATTGAAGTAGATATTCAGAATGCCTTCACCAACAGATCAGAACTACTTAGAGCTTCCGAAACACTACTGCCTACAGTTGGCTTTGGGCTATTAGCCATAGATCTTTTCAATAACTCGATTATAGATGGTAATGAATTCTCGTTAGACCAAGGCACAACCATTACAGCTGCAGCCTTTGTAGGCACTGGCTATGCCTTGAAAATATTTCGTAGAAAGCGGATCAAGCTTACGAATCCCAAGTTCGAGGCTTACATAGTACAGCGGTAA
>CAYGKL010000036.1:0-27708 GCA_964350505.1 uncultured Roseivirgaceae bacterium
AAGCCACACCAGACTTTAAAGAGCAATTAGAGATGATGGATGAAGTTTCCAAAACGGATCAGTATCCATTCGATGGCATATTTCTCACCCATGCTCATATTGGTCATTATACTGGCCTTATGCATTTGGGGCGCGAAGTTATAGGGACTAAGGCAACGCCTGTTTATGCTATGCCTAAAATGAAGGACTTTTTACAAAGCAATGGCCCTTGGAGTCAACTCGTTAATCTGCAAAACATTAAAATTAATTCTCTTAAAGATTCAACCACTATAAATATCTCCAACAAAATTAGAGTTACTCCTTTTACTGTACCTCACCGAGATGAGTATAGTGAAACTGTCGGGTTCAAGATTGAAATCAATGATCAATCGGTCGTGTTCATTCCAGATATTGACAAATGGAACAAGTGGGATGTAGATATAAAAGAAGTGGTCAAAGCCAGTGACATTATACTTATTGATGCCAGCTTCTTTAAAGATGGTGAATTAAAAGGCCGAGACATGAGTCTGATACCGCATCCATTTACCACTGAAAGCATGGAGTTGTTTAAAGAACTATCAGAAACGGACAAGGCTAAAGTCTACTTCATTCATGCCAATCATACCAACCTCATACTAAATCGAAATAGTGACGAATACGGCCAAGTGATCCAAGCTGGCTTTCATATTGCAGAGCAAGGGCAGGTATTTCGATTTTAGACAGCTATTGGTAAAAACATAAAAAAAGCGACCTCTTTAGAAGTCGCTTTTTGATTTTTTATACTTAAAGGATAATTATCCGATAGCTACTCTTTTAAAAGCAGATACTGTCATGCCTTTGTTTACAGAGTCAACATACTGCTGCACAGTTTGCTTAGAATCTTTCACAAAAGACTGGCTCAACAAAGTATTCTCTTGGAAGAACTTGTTCAGTTTACCCAACGCAATTTTCTCGATAATGTTCTCAGGCTTGCCTTCTTGACGAGCTTGCTCTTTACCAATCTCAATCTCTTTTTCAATGATAGAAGGATCTACTTCATCCTTATTCAAAGCAACCGGGTTCATAGCAGCAATTTGCATTCCTACGTCCTTACCAGCTTCGCTTACATCATTTCCACCAGTACCATTAAGTGCTACTAAAACACCTAGTTTACCATTAGAGTGAATGTAAGAAGCAACTTGCTCCGCAGAAAGGGTTTCGTAGTGAGACACTTCAAGCTTCTCCCCAATTTTACCCACATACTCAGTTACTTTTTCCTGAACAGTTAATTCACCGAGGCTAACAGCTTTAAGGGCTTCAAGATCTGCTGGGTGATGAGCTAGAGCTGCATCAGCGATCTCATTTCCTAAAGATTGAAAATCATCATTCTTAGCCACAAAGTCAGTTTCACATGTGAACGAGATAAGGATAGCTGAAGTGTTGTCAGCATTTGATCTTACATACACACTACCTTCTTTAGTCTCTCTATCAGCTCTTTTTTCAGAAAGCTTCTGACCTTTTTTACGAAGAAATTCGATGGCTTTGTCGAAATCGCCATCTGCCTCTACCAATGCCTTTTTACAATCCATCATACCGGCACCGGTCATTTGTCTAAGTTTATTAACGTCTGTTGCTGTAATAGCCATTTTATGAATATTTATGATTCCTATTTCGATTAAAACAAAAATTGAACATTGAAGCGAATCCAATGTTCAATTTTGATTAACATTTTATCAATAATGAATTAAGCTTCTTGAGTTTCAGGCTTAGAATCAGCCTCTTTCTTTTCTTGCTCTGCTTTTTCTCTTTCCTTCTCTTCTTTATCTTCTTTTCTAGCAGATAAACCTTCTTCTATAGCTTTTCCAAAGGCCTTAGTAATAATTTCGACAGATTTAAATGCATCGTCATTACCAGGGATTGGGAAATCTACAGCATTAGGATTCGAGTTAGTATCGCAAAGTGCAAATACAGGAATACCTAGCTTTTTGGCTTCAGCAACTGCAATGTGTTCTCTCTTAACATCGATCACAAAAAGAGCAGCAGGAAGTCTTGTAAGATCAGCGATACCACCTAAAAGCTTTTCTAACTTAGCTTTTTCACGGGTTTTCATCAATCTTTCTTTCTTTGCCAAAGCTTTGTAGGCTTCGTCTTTCATTAGCTTGTCAATACCAGCTAATTTTTTCAATGACTTTCTCATGGTGGCGAAGTTTGTTAACATTCCACCTAACCATCTTTCTGTCACGAAAGGCATGTTCAATCTTAGAGCTTCTTCAGAAACCAAAGCTCTCGCTTGTTTCTTCGTTGCAACGAACATGATTTTTCTTCCTGAGCGTACTATGCTCTTTACAGCGTTTGATGCTTCTTCGAGGCTGTCAAGGGTTTGATTTAGATCTATGATATGGATACCATTCTTCTCCATGAAGATATAAGGTGCCATTCTCGGATCCCACTTTCTCGTTAAGTGTCCAAAGTGAACACCAGCATCAAGTAAGTCTTTGTGAGTTAAATTAGACATTCTATAGTTTAAGTATTTGTTCGAATTAACGTTTCGAGAACTGGAACGATCTTCTCGCTTTTCTCTTACCGTATTTCTTACGCTCTACCATTCTAGGGTCACGCGTTAAGAAACCTTCGCTTTTCAAAGCAGGTCTATGCTCAGCGTCAACTTCGCAAAGAGCTCTTGAGATAGCCATTCTGATAGCCTCAGCCTGACCTTTCAATCCACCACCATCAACATTAACTTTAATATCGAAGTTTGTTTCTTGATTCACTTTAACAAGCGGTTGTTTTACCACAATCTCCATTACGTCTGAACTGAAATACTCAGCCAAACCTCTTCCGTTGATTGTAATTTCACCTTTACCAGACTCCATGTAAAGTCTAGCGACTGATGTTTTTCTTCTTCCTATTGTATTGATTACTTCCATCGAGGGATTCTTATAATTCTACAACTTTTGGTTTTTGAGCTTCATGCGGGTGCTGAGCACCTTCATACACATGCAGGTTGTGGAAGATACTTCTTCCCAATCTGTTTTTCGGCAACATACCTCTAACAGCTCTTTCTACTAATAAAGTTGAAGATTTAGCCTTCAATTCTCTAGGAGTAGTTCTTTTTTGACCACCAGGATAACCAGTGTAAGTAAGGTATACCCTGTCGGTCCACTTTTTACCTGTTAGCCTTACTTTATCACAATTGACAACAATTACATTGTCGCCACAATCTACATGTGGAGTAAAATTAGGCTTATTCTTGCCTCTAATGATTTTAGCAACTTCACTTGCCAATCTTCCCAATGTTTTAGACTCGGCATCGACCAGTACCCACTGCTTGTCAGTAGTTGTACTATTTGCCGAAACTGTCTTATAACTTAGTGTATCCACTTCAGTATAATTTATTGACTTTAAATACTTTATTCAGACCTTCCTGTAAAAAGGGACACAAAGATAGAAGTTTGATTTTTGATTTCCAACATAGCCTTCTAAATTAATTAAAGGCTTTTTGGATAAATGAATAATTAGAACCTATTGGCCAGCAATTGCTTGTGCAATACCCTAATATCCTTCGGATAATCTGCCTCAACGGTTACATTTTCCTCTTTCATGTTCTTAAAATGAAGTGCCGCAGCATGAAGAGCAAAGCGCTTAATCAATGGCTGTTCTTCTTCATCTCGGCTCAGCCTATATTTCTTCTTTATTTCAGATAGAAACAAGGGAGCTCCTCCATATAAATCATCGTTAATTAAAGGCGCATCTCTTCTACTGAGGTGAATCCGAATTTGATGCATTCGCCCTGTTTCTGGCAAACACTCAACAAGTGTGTGCTTTTTAAAGATATCAAGCGTGTTGAAAGTGGTGCTTGCTGCCTTACCCGAAGTAAGGTCGATCACAACACTCCCCTTATTGAGCGCAAGTATTGGAAGCTCAACCTTGGTATTTACGAATTCATGATTACCATTTACAAATGCGTGATATACTTTGCCAATAGTCCTTCTCTCAAACTGAATTGAGGCATGGCGATATGCTTCTTTATTCTTTGCAAATAAAAGGCAACCAGAGGTATCCTTATCTAACCTATGACATGCCGAGAGATCTTCATTATATCGTTTGGCTAATAACTGAAGGTTAACATCGCTATTTCTATCATCTAATGAGGCTATGAAAGGGGGTTTATTAGCCACCAAAAAATCTTCATCTTCGAATATGATGAGTGATTTAAAGTCGATCTTCATTATATGTTATCCTCTCCTAAAGATTGAAGCTCTAATCTTTCTTCTTCCAACTCCTCCTCCATTTCATCGGCACTTTGGCCTATAGGGAGTTTAAAACTAAAGGTAGATCCTTTGCCCACTGTGCTGATTACACTCACTTTGGTATTATGAGCTTCCAGAATATGCTTGACTATTGCTAAACCAAGTCCAGTTCCACCCATCTCCTTTGATCTAGATTTTTCGACCCTAAAGAATCGTTCGAAAATTCTATTCAAATGCTCTGGAGGTATACCAACTCCAGTGTCCTTCACATAAACACTTACTTTTTCAGCCTTCACTTCAAAACCAAGGAGTACTGTCCCTTCTTCAGTGTACTTTATGGCATTGGAAATCAAATTGGTGATGACTCTGTAAATACGATTAGCATCAGCATAAACAAAAATTGGGGCATCGTATTCTTGATCGAACTGAACTACTAGGTTCTTTTTCTCGCCCTTATTCTCCAATTGATCAATAACCTCTTCAGCAAGAGTCACTATATTGAAATGCTCAAAATGCATTTTAATCTCTCCCGTTTCAATCTGAGATAGTGTGAGCAGGTCTTGAATCAATACATCAAGATTATCTAAACTTTTAGCCGCTCTCTTCAAAAACTTTTTACGCACCTTTTTATCATCAACGGCTCCATCTAACAGTGTATGAACAAAGCCTTGAGCTGCAAAAACTGGTGTCTTTAATTCATGGCTAACATCTGCCAAAAACTCCCTACGGAAAACCTCCAGCCTTTTAAGGTCTTCGATCTCTTTGTTCTTATTGACCCCATATTTAAAGATCTCTTGATTGATTCTTTTTAAGGGGTGATTAGAATCGCTGTTTTCAAAGTTTTCGATAAAAGAGAAGTCTTTTTTTCTCATTCGGTTCAATACATTATATATCTCACCAATTTCTCGGATAACGAGAAATTCGAAGGTGACATAAACTAAGAGGTAAGTCGAAGCGAATGACAGAAGACCCGCAACTAACATGACTGTTCCTGAAGAGTCTGGAAGAAGTGAAAGGAATGCAGTTGTTACTATGGCTACCAAAATAGCCAGCACCAAAGCCACAACCCTAGACCTGAAATACATGATTTAGTGAATCTCGAACTTGTAGCCTACACCTTTCACGGTAGAGATATAGCCATCTCCAATTTTTTCACGCACTTTTCTTATGTGAACATCAACTGTTCTGGCAAGAACATAAACATCTGTTCCCCAAATATTCTGCAGTAATTCATCTCTACTGTAGACTTTATTTGGATTCTGAGCTAAGAAATAAAGGAGTTCAAATTCCTTCTTAGGCAAAGTAAACTGACTACCATCAGATGTAACGGTATAGCTCGACCTATCAATGGTTAGTTTACCAGCCACAACCTGCGGTTTAGACTTATTCTTACTCTCTTTTCGGAACAATGCACTAATACGGCTCATTAAAGCTCTTGGCTTAATGGGCTTAGTGATGTAATCATCAGCACCGGCTTCAAAGGCAGCTACCTCCGAATATTCCTCAGCTCTTGCGGTAAGGAAGATAATATGAGTATCTACCATTTCGGGAATTTCTCTTATTTGCCGGCAAGTTTCAACCCCATCTTGTTGGGGCATCATTATGTCTAATAAGATAAGTTCTGGGGAAAATCTTTTGGCAATTGAAACACCTTTCATACCATCCTCAGCTATTTCAACATCGTAGCCTTCTTTCTTTAAGTTGTATTTGAGGAGCTCCAGAATATCCAGATCATCATCTACCACCAAAACCTTGGGGCTTTGTTTATTTGCCATGGGTTGCGAATTGATTAATCAAAGATATGGTATTTGAATCCTTTTTGGCAAGATGTATTTAATTGTTTAGTCTATAATTGATAGCGGATGTCGCAGATTCACGACATTCATGAGCTCAACATTCAAATAGCCTACATAAATCTTAGCCTGAACCTTTAAAGGTATTTTATTTAAATCATCTGAAAGCCAAATCTTGAGTGTATTATCTTCTACGAACAGACTATCCTTTTTCATCATGGGCACTAAAACCAATGCGCTGACATTTCCATACTTTGTTTTAATAACTTCCCTTCCCATAAATTTAACAGCAAATGGTTTTAGTTTATCGTCAAAGAAAGTATTGATGGTTATGATTTCACCTACTCCGATTTTATCGAAATCAATGGCCCTCAAATAATAATATCCACTTACCATATCTTGAACTTGATCTGGAATGGCATGATCGGCAGTCTTTTCTAGCTTAAGTGTTTCTTTGTGGAGCTTAGCTACTTTGACTGAATCCTTCTTATGGTCAAAGTAGAGTATCTCGTTCTTTCGGAATCTTCCCTCTTTTATGTAGCGGTAAAATTGTTGTGGCACTAACTGGGTGGTATCGTAATATGTACCCCAATTGTCTCGAACCGATGAGAAAAACTCAAAAACCCCTACTGTTTTAGCATTGATGTCAATTTTCCAAGTAGGCTTTTTGTTGATAGTGTAGATTACATCACTTACCGAGAAGGTAGCCTCTGCAGCACGGATAAACCCAACCGTTGCCTTTAACTCAATTTTCTCACCTGGTTGAAAAGGTGTTTCTTTCGATAGTTGATACTCTTGTGCTAGTAGAGTAATGCCTGCAGTGAAGAACGATATTATAAAAAGAAAAAATTTGCTCATCATAAATTTTACTCTCCTTTTGTCAAATGCCATACCAGTTTTCTCAAAGTGAAGGAAAGCGTTTTTTCAAATATGTTAAATAGGCTAGTAAATCCCCATTAAATTCTGTTTGCAATTGACGTTCAAGGTCATCTTGTTGACTGTTATAACGTAGCATTGACATAAAAAAAGTGTTTTTCGGGATCCTGTCTTGGAAATAGCCTTTATAAGCTTCGGAAAGAAAACTTAGTGTATCATAACTGGTTTTTATTTCCTCTAGCACTTCAGCCTTTAGTCTTTCTTTAACTGCTATAGGTTCATTAACCATGCCTTTATATACGGAGTCTAGATGTTTGGCAGACCTTAGCATGTACTTTTTAAATGTGATTTCATCCTGAATACTTCTTTTGAATTTTAGTACCTGTTCTGAGCCAACTCCATATTTCTGCTCTAGAAAAAGAATCGCTCCTTTATCTCCTATAAAAGAAGCCAGATTTTCATTAAAAGTGACAGAGTCTTTGACAAAAATGGTTCCATGGGTTAACTCGTGAATAATGAGGCTTGCTAAATCGCCTTCAGACCTATTTAACATATTCGAAAGCACAGGATCTTTGAACCAACCTAGGGTTGACCAACCACCAGCTGTTCTGATGTCTACTTCAAGGCCTTCGTTATCTTTGATCCGATTGGCCTCAACTCTTGCTTTTTCTAAATCGAAAAACCCCTTGTACGGCACACTTCCTACTACCGGAAACCTCCAAATTCTTGGTTTGAAATAATAAGGATCGCAAGCCGTAACCACATACATAGATGGTTTTCCCTCTTGGTCGAATATTTTTGAATAGTTCTCAGAAAAATTAATTCCCAACTCCTCAAAAGCAAATGCCTTGGCTTCCAAAATTACCTTTACACTTTGCTTTTGTTCCTCTGTTGTTGAGAGCAACTCTACAAACTCATCCAGTGGTATCGCATTATTAACAACATTCAATTGGCCTTTTAGCTGCAACCAACCATAGGCTACAAGTTCAAACTGCCAAACCGCAAAAATTATAATCAAACCCAAGAGGCTCAGCCCTGTCCATTTAATGATTTTCTTAACCTGCATCGACTCGTGAAATTACAAAGATTATATGGTTGTGTATTGCTGGGTTTACTGCTATCTTCACACATTAAACACACATCTTTTCAGATATACCCAATTAACATGAGTGATAATAAAACAGAAAAATTAAAAGCACTGCAGCTTACCATTGATAAGTTAGAAAAATCATATGGCAAAGGTGCTGTAATGAAATTAAGCGACAACAAAGTAGTTGATTTACCATCCATACCTACTGGCTCTCTCGGGCTAGACATAGCCCTCGGAATTGGTGGAATTCCTAGAGGTAGAGTCATTGAAATCTACGGCCCTGAATCATCAGGAAAAACTACTTTGACTTTACATTGTATTGCAGAAGCTCAAAAAAGAGGTGGCTTAGCTGCATTTATAGATGCAGAGCATGCTTTTGATAGGGCTTATGCCGAAAAACTGGGTATTGACACCGAAAACCTTTTGATCTCTCAACCAGACAATGGCGAACAAGCTTTAGAAATTGCAGAACACCTAATTCGTTCTGGAGCTCTAGATATCATCGTTATTGACTCTGTTGCTGCTTTGGTACCTAAGGGTGAGTTAGAGGGAGAAATGGGAGACAGCAAAATGGGTCTTCAGGCACGTTTAATGTCTCAAGCCTTAAGAAAACTTACTGGAACTATTAGTAAAACAGGTTGTGCTTGTATTTTCATCAACCAGCTTCGCGAAAAAATTGGTGTTATGTTCGGTAACCCTGAAACAACAACTGGTGGTAATGCTTTGAAATTTTATGCATCTGTTCGATTAGACATTAGAAGGATTGGTCAAATCAAAGAGAGTGCGGATAACGTAACTGGTAACCGTACCAGAGTAAAGGTTGTCAAAAACAAAGTAGCGCCTCCATTCAAAGTGGTGGAGTTTGATATTATGTATGGGCTTGGTATCTCTAAGTCTGGTGAAATTCTTGATATTGGAGTAGAGCTAGAGATCATCAAAAAAGCTGGTTCTTGGTTCTCCTACAATGGCGAAAAACTTGGCCAGGGCAGAGACTCTGTAAAATCCTTAATTGAAGACAATCCAGAATTAGCTGAAGAGCTAGAAAATAAAATCAAAGCTAAAATCAACGGAGATGTGGTAGTTGAGGAAGCTAAAGAATAAGCTCGAATAATCATAAACATAAGAAAGGCCGCCTGATAAAATCAAGCGGCCTTTCTTTTTTTCTTTTCCTAACCCTTAAGCTGCTCTCATGGCCTCTACAGGATCTAACCTTGCTGCTTTGGCTGAAGGAATAATACCTGAAACGACACCAATAATACTTGAAACCACCACTCCTAAGAGTACATTTTTCAAACTCAAGCTTATGTCCAGTGCTTCAATAGGTATCATAGTTAATCCAAAAACTATTAGTACCCCAACAGTACCGCCAAGCAAGCATAAGAACACAGACTCAAATAAGAATTGGAATAGTATAAAGTAATTTTTAGCTCCAAGAGACTTTTGAATACCAATAATTTTTGTTCTCTCCTGTACCGAAACGAACATTATATTCATGATACCAAAACCACCAACCAAAATAGCAAAACCACCAATTACCCAGCCAGCAATACCCAAGATATCAAATATCCCTCCGAGAGCGTCAGCGATAGCTTCTGGCCTATTCAGTGCAAAATTCGAATCTTCTTTAGGTCTCAAACCACGTACCTTTCTGAGAAGTCCCTCCATCTCATTCTGAAGTTCAACCATACCGATATCTGTTTCGAGTCCCTTAACCGCAACCGATGGGTTAATACCAAAACGACTTCCCACGTAATACATTTTTGTGAACATTTTATAAGGAATGTAAACACGGTCATCGTTGCTTGGTGTACCTAAAAAGCTTTCACCCTCTCTCTCCATAACACCAATTACCCGAACCTTATAACCTTTAATCTTCACATCCTTCCCAACGGCACTTTCATTGGGAAAAAGTGTCAGAGCTAACTCATCGCCTATTACGGCTACACTCCTACCCCCTTCAATTTCTTGTTGAGTAAAGTAACGACCTTGAGATATCGACACCTCATAAACATCTTTGTATTGAAAGGTAATTCCATGGATATCTGTACCACCTATACTACTACTGTTATATCGAACCGTTGTAGCCGACCTACCGACAATTGTAATAGCTGATGCATTCCTTAGGTTAGCCTGTAAAAACTCATATTCAGAATAGCTGTTATTCGGCCTTCTAAAGTATTTCCACCAAGGAAAATTAGGGTCATCAAACTCAAAAGGGAACTTGTCTACTGTCACGACACTCGAACCCAAGAAATCTAGGCTATCCTTTATGTTTTTTTCCAGAGAATCGACAATGGTAAAAACCGAAATGATCAGCATGATACCAATGGTTACACCCAAAAGAGAAAGTACGGTTCTCAACAAGTTAGTAGTCAATACCTGTAAGGCAAATCGAATACTCTCTGCCATTAATTTTAAAAAGATGCCTAAACGCATAAAGTGAGATTACTTTTAGTGGTTACTAATGCAACGTAAAGAATCAGAAAAAGTAAACACGTTCAAACCTTTAATGGTTAAAAAACTGAATTAACCAATCGAAAGGAAGTTAAGTAGGTTGAGTGGGAGACTGCTATTTTATATTTTCTTTTGAATCTCTACGGATATTATTGCCTTACCTTATGAAGCTCAGCCATTTATTTTTATCTTTGCCAGCTATTTCAAAAGACAGGAGAATTGAGTATCGAGAAAATGAAATTATCGGCATTCAAATTTGAGTTACCTCAAGACCGAATTGCCAAATATCCCGCAGAAAACAGAGACGAATCAAGATTGATGGTTTTACACCGTGAAACGGGTGAAATCGAACACAAAGTCTTTACAGACATTGTAGATTATTTTGATGAAGGCGATGTAATGGTGAACAATGATACCAAAGTGTTCCCAGCCAGACTTTATGGCCAAAAAGAAAAGACAGGCGCTCAAATTGAAGTGTTCTTATTAAGAGAGCTAAATCAAGAAATGCACCTTTGGGACGTATTGGTTGACCCAGCTCGTAAAATCAGAGTTGGAAATAAACTTTACTTTGGAGAAGGTGAGTTGGTGGCTGAGGTTATCGACAACACAACTTCAAGAGGAAGAACCATTCGTTTCCTATTCGATGGCACCGATGAAGAGTTCTATAAAACCATTGATACTTTAGGAGAAACACCACTTCCAAGAACTATCCCTAGGGATACTGAACCAGAAGATAGAGAGCGTTTTCAAACTATTTATGCTAAGAATGTAGGTGCCGTTGCAGCTCCAGTAGCTGGTTTGCACTTTACTCGGCAAGTATTGAAAAGGTTAGAGATCAAAGGTGTTGATGTAACTCCAATTACCTTGCATATTGGATTAGGAACATTCAGACAGGTTGACGTAGAAGATCTGACCAAGCACAAAATGGACTCGGAGAACTACATCATTGAAGAGCCAACGGCCGTATTGGTTAACAGGGCTTTAGATAATAAGAAAAGAGTTTGCTCAATTGGGACAACCTCTATGAGGACTCTAGAATCGTCTGTTTCTGCAAATGGTAGGTTGAAAGCGAATGCAGCATGGACAGATAAGTTTATCTTTCCTCCTTACGAATTCAAGATTGTCAATGCATTGTTGACAAACTTCCATTTACCGGAATCTACTTTGATGATGCAGGCCGCAGCTTTTTCTGGCTACCCAAACATCATTAATGCTTACAAAGTGGCGATTAAAGAGAAATACAGATTCTTCAGCTATGGCGATGCCATGTTGATCATCTAATAGATATCTTAGAATTATTAAAAGCCTTCTCATCCATGCAATGGAGAGAAGGCTTTTTTATTTATTATTGCCTATGCAAAAATTTGCAGTGATAGTAGCAGGTGGTAGTGGCACCCGAATGCGAAATGAAGTACCCAAGCAGTTTATTAAACTACTGGGAAAACCCATTTTAATGCGTACGCTAGAAGCCTTCAACTTTGATAGCATTCAAATTATTCTAGTACTCCCGTCAACTCAAATCGATTTTTGGAAAACCCTTATCGAGCATCACCAGTTTGAGATACCTCATCAAATAGTGGCTGGTGGAGCAGCTCGTTTTGACTCTGTAAAAAATGGCCTCAATAGTATTAATCAAGAAGAAGGGTTAGTGGCCATTCACGATGGCGTAAGACCAATTATAGACAGACAAATTATTTCAAAATCGTTTCAAAGAGCACAAGAAAAAGGAAATGCCATCACTTCCGTTCCACTTAAAGATTCCATTCGGTCAATTAACGACACCTCGAACAAACAAGAAGATAGAAGCACTTTCCGTTTAATTCAAACCCCACAAACCTTTCAGCTTTCATTGATAAAAAAGGCATACGCTCAACCATTCAACACATTATTCACTGACGATGCGTCTGTTCTCGAAAAAGCTGGATTTAACATTCACTTAATTGAAGGGAGCTATAGGAATATCAAAATCACCACACCTGAAGATTTGCTCGTAGCAGAATCATTCCTCAAAGCATAATTTGACTTGATAAGAAATAGATTTTAGCTATCTTATTGCTCTTAATTTGACCATGGAACGCGCTAAATCAACCACAATCATATGGGTGTGTCTAATTTTATTCACCCTCAGCTGTACTCAAAAAAAAGAAGAAGAATGGGTTAACCTATTCAATGGCAAAGACTTGGAGGGATGGACACCTAAAATTACCGGCTACCCGGCTGGTGAAAACTACGGCAACACCTTCAGGGTAGAAGATGGTTTGCTCACAGTATCTTATGACAAATACTATCGGTTCGACAATCGATTTGGACACCTATTTTATGAAAGCCCATTTTCCAATTATATACTAAGAGTCGAGTATCGATTCATTGGCGAACAAGCCGAAGGTGGTGCACAATGGGCTTATAAAAATAGTGGAGTAATGTTCCATTCTCAATCACCAGAGTCGATGGGGGAACAGCAAGATTTCCCGATTTCGCTTGAAGCACAATTTCTTGGAGGGCTAGGAGATGGCAACCCAAGACCAACCGGAAGCCTTTGTACGCCTGGCACTCATGTAGATATTAATGGAAAATTAGAAACTACTCATTGCATGACTTCTACAGCAAAGACTTATGACGGAGAGCAATGGGTAATTATGGACATTGTTGCAAGAGCCAATGGTGAAATTGCCCATATCATTGAAGGAGATACCATTATGAAATACAGCAACCCAATAATGGGTGGAGGTGTCGTAAACAATATCAAAGAAGGAATTTTAGAGGAAGGCAAAGCGCTTACTGGAGGTTATTTTGCTTTGCAGAGTGAAAGTCATCCCATTCAATTCCGAAAAGTAATGATCAAACAACTTAGAAACTAACTCAATTTTAGACCAAATACATAAATCCAATAACTATGAATCAATCGGGAATCACCATCAGACTGAGCGTCATGATGTTCCTCCAATTTTTTATCTGGGGAGGATGGTTTGTTACTCTGGGGTCCTATCTAGGCAATAACCTGCAAACAACTGATGCACAGGCCAGCATGGCCTTTTCAACCCAATCTTGGGGTGCAATTATAGCGCCATTCATTATTGGCCTTATTGCAGATAGGTATTTTAACGCAGAACGAATTCTGGCAATTTTACATTTGGCTGGTGCTGGTCTTATGTATATGATGTTTCAGTCTACTGATTTCACCAACTTCTATCCTTATGTATTATCATACATGATACTTTATATGCCAACTTTAGCATTGGTGAATTCCGTTTCGTTTAGACAGTTAACAGATCCTGCAAAACAGTTTTCTAAAATCAGAGTATTTGGTACGCTTGGATGGATCATTGCTGGTCTTGTCATTAGCTACGTATTCTCATGGGATTCGCAAGAAGCTGCTCAAGCTGGTATGTTAAAGAACACTTTCTTAATGACGGCCATTGCAGCTGGTATTTTAGGACTTTATAGCTTCACCCTACCTAAAACACCTCCAAGAGTTGACAAGAGTGAAAAAGTAAAATTGAGAGACATTCTTGGGCTAGATGCTTTGAAGTTGTTAGCAGACAAAAACTTTGCAGTGTTCTTTTTCTCCTCAGTGCTTATCTGTATTCCTCTTGCATTCTATTATCAACAAACCAACCCATTCTTGTTAGAAATTGGTGTAAGCAATGCCACTGGAAAGCAAACATTGGGTCAAGCTTCAGAAGTGATTTTCATGCTTCTACTTCCTGTTTTCTTAACTAGATACGGGATTAAGAAAACGCTTCTCTTTGGTATGCTGGCTTGGGCAATTCGATACGTGCTTTTTGCCTATGGCAATGCCGACAGCGGTGTTTGGATGCTTTTGATCGGAATTGCATTGCATGGAATCTGTTATGATTTCTTCTTTGTTTCAGGACAAATTTACACTGATTCAAAAGCTGGAGAGAAATTCCAAAGCTCTGCTCAAGGCCTGATTACCTTGGCCACCTATGGGGTAGGTATGCTGATTGGATTTTGGGCGGCAGGCCAAATTTCTGGTTACTATACGAACCCAGATGGCACTCATACCTGGACAAATGTTTGGTTGATACCTGCCGCATTCTCAGTGCTCGTATTTATCTTCTTTGCCATCGCCTTTAAAAATGAAAAAGTAGAATACAAGAAAGACTAAAAGCTTATGTCACATAGAAAAATTAGAATGGGAATGATTGGTGGAGGACTCAACTCCTTCATCGGTATTGTTCATAGAATAGCAGCTTATATTGGAGAAGAATACACCATAGTTGGGGGGGCTTTTGATACTGATTACGATCAAGCACTCAAATTCGCAAATCAACTAGAGCTCGATCCAAGCAGAACTTATCCGAATATCGATACTTTCATTGAGAAGGAGTCTGCCCTACCTGAAAATGAAAGAATTGAAGTAGTGGTAGTCGTCACGCCTAACTTCCTTCATTATCCAATGGCCAAGCAGTTAATTCAGGCTGGTTTCAATGTGATTTGTGAAAAGCCTGTAACCAATACTGCAGCAGAAGCTATTGAACTTGAGGAGCTAGTGAATAAGCATGGCGTTGTTTTCGCGCTTACGCATACCTATACTGGCTACCCAATGGTGCGCCAGATGAAAACCATGATTGCCGAAGGTGTAATTGGAAAGGTTCAGAAAGTAGATGCTCAATATTACCAAGGCTGGATCAACCCAGTGATTCACGACAAGGAAAAACGAGCAGGAGTATGGAGGTTAGATCCTGCTAAAGCAGGCCAAAGCTGCTGCATGGGAGATATTGGAGTACACGCCTTCAACATGATTGAATATACAACTGGTCTAACCACTACGAAAGTCTTAGCTGACCTTAACACCTTATATGAAGACAATCCATTAGATATTGATGGAACTGCCATCTGTGCTTACAACAATGGGGCAAAAGGATTGGTAAGAGCAAGCCAAATAGCTACTGCTGAAGAAAACAGTTTAAGCATAGCCGTTTATGGCACCAAAGGGGCTCTTAAGTGGGAGCAAGAAAATCCGAACTACCTGTATCATTTACCTGAAGGAGGAATTCAGCAAGTATTAAAACCAGGGCACGCTTACAATGGTGAATTTGCCAAAATAAGCACTAAGATGGCTCCTGGCCACCCTGAAGGTATTTTTGACTCTATGGCTAACTTGTACCTAGGTGCAGCCAAGGCCATTCGAGGAGAAAAATTCTTAGATGGAGCCTTCCCTGGAATAAGAGATGGTGTTCGCGGAATGAAATTTATTGAAGCCGTTCTTCACTCTTCGAACAACGGCAATGTGTGGACAGAAATAGTAGATTAATATGATGAAAACTGTAAAAGGCCCAGCCATTTTTTTAGCGCAATTTGCAGATGATCAAGCACCCTATAATTCGCTTGGTAGTATCGCCAAATGGGCTAGCGAGCTAGGCTACAAAGCTGTACAAATTCCTACTTGGGATGCAAGATTAATAGATCTTGATAAAGCTGCCGAAAGCAAAACTTATTGCGATGAATTAAAAGGCACTTTGGCTGAATATGGACTGGAAGTCAGTGAACTCTCCACCCATTTGCAAGGTCAGTTGGTTGCTGTACACCCTGCCTATGAAGAATTATTCAAAGGCTTTGCGCCAAAAGGAATGAACGCTAAGCAAAGAAATGCTTGGGCGATTGATCAGGTAAAGAAAGCTGCGACAGCTTCCAAAAATCTAGGCTTGAATGTACATGCTACATTCTCAGGAGCAATGGTTTGGCCATACCTTTATAATTGGCCTCAAAGACCTGCTGGGCTCATAGAAAAAGGCTTTCAAGAACTAGCCAACCGCTGGCTACCTATCCTAAATCATTTTGATGAGCAAGGGGTAGATGTATGCTATGAAGTACACCCTGGCGAAGACTTGCACGATGGTATCAGCTTTGAAATGTTCTACGAGGCAACAGGCAAACACAAACGTGTTCAACTGCTCTATGACCCATCTCACTTTGTATTACAACAGTTAGATTATTTGGCTTACATCGATCACTATCATGAGTTCATCAAGATGTTCCATGTAAAAGATGCTGAGTTTAACCCAACTGGAAAATCGGGAGTTTATGGAGGTTTCCAAGACTGGATTGACAGACCAGGACGTTTTAGATCAATTGGTGATGGGCAAGTGGATTTTCAATCTATCTTCTCAAAATTGACCCAATACGGTTACGATGGTTGGGCTGTTTTAGAATGGGAATGCTGCATTAAATCTCCAGAACAAGGAGCTCGTGAAGGTGCAGAATACATTAGCCAGTTCATTATCGAAGCCACTCAAAAGAACTTCGATGATTTTGCCGATGCTGGTATTAGTGATGAAGAATTTAAAAAACTTTTAGGAATTGAATAATATGAAAGAAGTAAACAAAATCTACTCAGTGAATGCTAAATCACAAAAGTTATTTACAAAAATGCATTTATGCACCTTTGGCATGGCAATAATCTTTTTTCTTCTTGCACAACTATCAGCAATAGCTCAAATCACTGACCCAAAAGCTACAGAGGTTTGGGATCCTGTACCTAGAAAGGTAACACCTGGCAAAAATGGTGCTGCTCCATCTGATGCTGTGGTACTTTTTAATGGCACCAATCTGAACGAATGGAAGTCTAAAAAAGATGGTGCAGCAGCAAGCTGGAAAGTCGAAAATGGTTACATGGAAGTAACTCGAGGCAAAGGCGATATTATGACCAACAAGAAGTTTGGTGATATACAGCTTCATATTGAATGGAGTTCACCAACTGAAATTGTAGGTGAAGGTCAGGGCCGAGGGAATTCTGGTGTTTTTCTTCAGGAAATGTATGAAGTGCAGGTGCTAGATAGCTATGAGTCAAGAACCTACTCGAATGGGCAAGCAGCCTCCTTGTACAAGCAGTCGATTCCTCTGGTGAATGCCACTGTGGCTCCAGGTGAATGGAATGTTTATGATATTCTTTACACTGCTCCTAGATTTAATGCGGATGGCGTTAAAGTAGCAGATGGTTATGTAACAGTTATCCATAACGGCATCGTAGTGCAAAACCATCAGAGATTACTAGGAACAACAGAATATATCGGTTTCCCTAAAAACCCAGCACATGGCAATGGAAGTATAGTGCTCCAAGACCATGGCAACCCTGTAAGGTTCAGAAATATCTGGGTTAGAGAGTTATAAGATTGTGTTCAAAACATCTCAAAAGTCGCTTTATCGCGGCTTTTTTTATGCCTTTTATTTAAGCTATTACCTACCTAAAATAGTGTTTTGATTGAATCGCCATTAATTCCCTCGAAGTTTGCAAAGTCGAGTTGAGGAATATCAAGTTAATTGGAATGCCTAATCTGGAATCAGATTCAAAAAGCAAAACTAGAAAGAATATAACTAAAAACCCGGCTGTTGAGACCGGGTTTTCGTTCGATTTATGATGATCACACACTGGACCAAGACATTTGTCCTGGCTCAAGCGGAATACATCCTTCATATTTCACTGGAATCGGATCGTAAGGCATTACTGTCTCACCCACCAACTCACTTGTGAAGTAACTTCTGAAAGTTCCATCTACTACTTGAGTTACAAAGTAAGCTTCGAGGAACTCCTCTGACTTTTCACCTGGCTCATTGAAACTACTTCTCAAGCTTCTGAGTATCTCTGGATTCTCATCGTACTTGCGATAGTATGCATTGATGACATCTGTCACTTGATCAGTGGTTGCTTTACTAAATTTCGCATCCTGATTGGCATCGAAATTCTTCACAAATACCGCCATCCCCCTTCTAAAGTAGTCAGCTTCTTGCTCAGTTCTCAAATTAGAGAATGCCTGATCAAGATGATTAGCTACGCCTGCTTCAGTGGCTCCAGGTGTTGTTGTTTTGGGACAAATCCCTTCACAAACTTTCACCAAGTGAGCAGCTTCTTCAGAAGTAAAGAAAACAGGAACCCAATCTACCGAGGGCTGTGGTGAGCAACCTTGAAGTGCTCCAAACAACAGGCTCGAAGAAAATACGGCTGCTGAGCCAAATCCTAAATTTTTAAGTGCTTCTCTTCTTTCCATGGTTTATAAGTTTCCTTTTTTCAATTGATCTGCTGCATAATTAGCTGCTCTAGCCGTGAATGCCATATAGGTAAGTGATGGGTTTACACATGCTGCTGACGTCATAAATGCACCATCTGTCATAAACACGTTTTTACAAGCGTGTACCTGATTCCACTTGTTAACCACAGAAGTTTTAGGGTCACGACCCATTCTAGCGGTTCCCATTTCGTGGATACCCAAGCCCATATTAGGGCCATTGTCATAAGTTCCGACATTTTTGAAACCTGCAGCTTCTAGCATTTCAGCGCCTGCAGCTGCCATGTCTTTTCTCATTTCATACTCATTCTCATGGAAGTTGGCAGTATCGAACCTCATTTGAGGTAAACCCCACTGATCTAGATTGTCATAATC
Organism: uncultured Roseivirgaceae bacterium; assembly: GCA_964350505.1. Classification (GTDB taxonomy): domain Bacteria; phylum Bacteroidota; class Bacteroidia; order Cytophagales; family Cyclobacteriaceae; genus Roseivirga. The sequence continues at coordinate 18,824 of CAYGKL010000036.1, forward strand.
TAGATACATGTAGTTTTTATGTTGAGGTAGAACTTCACCAAAACCACCGATGCTCATAGACCAAGCTCCTGGCTCCATTAAAGCATCTTTAATTTTACCACCTACTTTTTCTTCTGCAGCTAAATTCCTCCCCCAGCCATCTCGACCAGCTCCGCCTTGATAGCCATAACCTCTAACGAAGTTAGGCATGTTGGAACTTCCTCCAAGATTTCTGAACCTAGGAACATAAACACCATTGGCTCTTCTGCCTTTGAAGTATTTATCCTCATATCCTTCAACTTGAGCATAAGCTCCAACACCTAAGTGGTGATCCATTACGTTGTGCCCTAGTTCACCACTGTCATTACCTAATCCATCAGGAAATCTTGAAGACTTAGATTGAAGAAGTATACCAGTTGATGCCATAGAAGAAGCACAAAGGAAAATTACCTTAGCATAATATTCTGTAGACTCTTTCGTGTTTTGGTCAATTGCTCTAACGCCAATAGCCTTTCCGGTGCTGGCATCATACATTACTTCATGTACGATAGCATCTGTTTGCACGGTTGTATTTCCTGTTGCTACAGCAGCTGGTAAAGTAGATGACAAACTGGAGAAGTATCCACCATAAGGACAACCTCTCATACACCTGTTTCTCATCAAGCACTGGCTTCTTCCTCCAGGGTTTTTATGATCTGGTTGATCAACTGATAGAGGCTGAGTTAAGTGGGCAGTTCTACCAATGGTAACCCATCGATTATTCCATTTGCTTTCAACTGCTTTTTGGAAATCCTGCTCTACACAGTTCATTTCCATAGGCGGAAGAAATTGACCATCAGGCAATTGCTTGAGTCCTCTATTCTCGCCACTTACACCGATGTACTTTTCAACATAGTCGTACCAAGGCTTAATGTCTTTATAACGAACTGGCCAATCAACACCATGACCATCGTTGCGGTTAGCTTCAAAGTCGATATCACTCCAACGGTAACTCTGACGTCCCCAAGTTATCGATCTTCCACCTAAATGATAACCTCTCATCCAGTCGAATCGAGTGTCTTCTTGATAAGGGTGTTCACTGTCTTTGACAAAGAAATGTCGGTGCGCTTCAGCAGTGGTGTATCCTGTTCTATTTTGTTTGGGATAATCTTTTTCAATAATGTCTCTTGGAGTTGTACCTCTATTAGGCAAATCCCAAGTATCCATTGTAGCAGTATGATAATCTTTGATGTGTTCGATCTTTCGACCGCGTTCCAGGACTAGCGTTTTAAGACCATTTTCCGACAGCTCTTTGGCTGCCCAGCCTCCGCTAATTCCTGAACCCACCACAATAGCATCATAGGTTCTTTCCTGCTTAGCTTTTAGGTTTAAGTTCATTTAATTACTCGTTTGATGTGTCAACATTAATTCATTCGATCCAGCGCGAAAGTGGATAGACGAGTAATATAAGGAGAATGGTTTAAAAATAACAGAAGGGTATTACTACCTACAAGAATTGGTTGTGGAGTGGCAAAAAAAAGCCCCGTTAAACGGGGCTTAAATCTTTAATATTCATCTTCATTAAAGAAGAAATCTTCTTTTGTTGGATAATCTGGCCAGATCTCCTCGATACTTTCATATGGCTGACCATCGTCTTCAAGCTCCTGTAGGTTTTCTACTACTTCTAAAGGAGCCCCAGAACGGATAGAAAAGTCTATCAATTCATCCTTTGTTGCCGGCCAAGGCGCATCTTCCAAATATGATGCTAATTCTAGTGTCCAGTACATCTCTCTCTTTTTTTAATGGCTGCAAAAGAATACAATAAATATTTAAAATTCAAATGCTTAGAGTCAATTTTTTCAAGGGAATTCAAGTATAAAAAAAACAGGCCTTATTGAGTCTGATTACCCCTTTTTAGCTCAGCTAATAAATTCTTTTTTACCTCTACTTTCCTCCTTTGCTGAGTCAATTTCTTTTCGAGCATAGTATCTAACCCTTTGGAGGTGTTGAATTTCTCAATATTCTCTTCAAAAACATTTAACTCATTGACATCTCTATGTAGCAAATCGTATAATAATTTGATCCGTAGAGACTCCTTATCTTTATCGCTCACACCCTTTCTGGCCTTTTTATTTAAGAGCTCGTTGAGAAACTTCTTTTCACTTATCAATGAAGTGAGTTCATGAAACTCTTGGTTGAGTTGCCCATTCAATTCCTTTGAGGCAAAGCCTATCGATTTCCATTCATTCATCAAGGGCCTAATATCTGCCTTAGGGGCTACATCATTATTAATTTCCTTCAATTGACTAAGCACCTTTAGCTTACGCGTTTCGTTCTCCTTTGGTGAAGCATTCGATTTTGCCTTTACTTTCTTTGAAGCAGTCTTTAGAATTTTCTGAAAATCATTCCAAAATTCTTGATGTCTACTCGGCTTTATTTTACCCAAGGTTTTCCACTCCTCTTTCAATTGGTTCTGAACGCTTCTGAGTCGACCTGATTCTGCTTTATCGAGAGTAGTCTGAGCACTCTTCAAAAACTTTTCATACTCAGCCTCCTTCTCAACCAGCATTTTGTCCAAATCGGCATAAAAGGACGCTCTTTTCTCAAAGAATTCACCAGTTAAAGTTTTGAAGTCATCTTCAATTTTTCCTTTCAGCTCAGCTTCAACAGCTCCAGTCTTCATCCACTTTTGCTGAATCTCCTTAATGGCTAAAGTCGCAGACTTCCACTCGTGACTTGCTGCGGCAATCTTTAACTCCTCAAGAAGAGCCGTTTTTATTTGGAGGTTCTTATGCCTGTTTTGAGCAATATATTCAGAAAGCTCCTTTTCAAGGGATTCAAGCACATTATAAAGTGCTTCGAAATCACCCAAAGCGTCTGCTTCAGACAGCGACTTTTTAAGATTTGTCACTTTCACAAGAAATGAACCCTTGTTGGCCTGGTCTTGGATTTTTGATTTAACCTCCTCTACCTGCTGAGCGATGCTTTCAAATCGCTCAGTAAAATACTGAAGGGTTTCTTCCTCTGTTTCTTTCACTACACCGACTTCCCTATCTGGGAAATCCATAAATCCTCTTCTGAAGACTTTGCCCTCTTCTATGTAACCGAATTTCACTTGATATTTTTGAATACGAATCTTATAATGGCTGAAATTAAGTAAATCAATTAAGAGCACTTCAAACGAGCTTAAATTTTAGCATATTTGAGCCTAAATTTTGCAATATGAGCGATAACAAGATCATCTTTTCGATGGCGGGTGTGAACAAAATTTACCCACCTCAAAAACAAGTTCTTAAAAACATATACCTGTCATTCTTCTATGGTGCCAAGATTGGAGTACTTGGACTTAATGGAGCTGGTAAGTCTTCCTTACTGAGAATCATTGCCGGAATGGACAAAAACTATCAAGGTGAAGTGGTTTTCTCACCAGGTTATACCGTAGGCATGCTAGAGCAATCTCCAGAGTTAGACCCGGAGAAAACGGTAAAAGAAGTAGTTGAAGAAGGAGCAGGCGAAGTTGTTCGACTTTTAAAGGAGTTTGAAGAAATCAATCTCAAGTTTGCTGATCCTGCTGTTTTGGACGACCCAGATGCTATGAACAAATTGATTGAAGATCAGGGCAAGGTTCAGGAAAAGTTAGATCAAAACAATGCATGGGATCTCGATTCTCGGTTAGAAAGAGCCATGGATGCGCTAAGAACGCCTCCAGCCGATGCAAAAGTTGGCAATCTCTCAGGTGGTGAAAAACGTAGGGTTGCTCTTTGCAGATTACTTATTCAAGAGCCAGACGTGCTTTTATTAGATGAACCTACCAACCACTTAGATGCAGAGTCTGTACATTGGTTAGAGCAACACCTCAAACAATACAAAGGCACTGTAATAGCCGTTACTCACGATAGATATTTTCTTGATAATGTGGCTGGATGGATTCTTGAACTTGACAGAGGAGAAGGGATTCCGTGGGAGGGCAACTATTCTTCTTGGCTAGAGCAAAAACAGAAGAGATTGGCCGATGAAGAAAAAACCGAATCAAAGCGTCAGAAAACATTACAGCGAGAATTGGAATGGGTGAGGATGTCTCCTAAGGGTAGGCAAGCCAAAGCCAAAGCGCGTTTGAGTGCTTATGACAAGTTAGTAAGTCAAGAAGGAAGAGACAAAGAAGAAAAACTGGAGCTTTATATTCCACCGGGGGAACGACTTGGTGCTAAGGTTATAGATGCTAATGGTGTATCTAAGGCATTTGGTGATAAGCTACTTTATGAAAATCTAGAGTTTTCACTCCCTCAAGGTGGTATTGTAGGCATCATAGGTCCAAACGGTGCAGGAAAGACCACCCTGTTCAATATGATCACTGGTAGAGAAAAACCAGATGCTGGTTCATTTGAAGTCGGTTCCACCGTTGAAATTGCCTATGTTGACCAAGAACATACCAAGCTAGACCCGAACAAAACAGTATGGGAAGTGATTACTGGAGGTAATGAGCTTATTAGTTTGGGAGGAAAACAAATCAACTCTCGGGCCTACGTTAGTCGGTTCAACTTTAATGGCAATGATCAGAATAAGAAAATTTCGGAACTCTCTGGAGGTATGCGAAATAGAGTGCATTTAGCATTAACTTTAAAACAAGGTGCAAATTTATTGTTATTAGATGAGCCAACGAACGATTTAGACGTTAACACTCTAAGGGCCTTAGAAGAAGGCCTTGAAAACTTTGGTGGATGTGCAGTAATTATTTCTCACGACAGGTGGTTCCTCGATCGAGTTTGTACTCATATTTTGGCCTTTGAAGGAGACTCTCAGGTATACTGGTTTGAAGGTTCTTATAGCGACTATGAAGAAAATCGTAAGAAACGAATGGGAGACCTTGAACCTAAACGCATTAAGTATAAGAAGCTATCATAGTTGTTATTATGATGAACCTAATTAAATTGATAAACATGAAAAGATTATTAACACAAAAAACATATCTAATTATAACTCTTCTGAGCTTAGTTAGCTTGGCTGAGGCGCAAATAACTCCTATTGATTACATTAATAACGCGGGTAGGTTTACAATAAGAAGTCGTGTGCCGATGAACACCTTGATTCCTTATGAGCCTTATCTTTTTCTAGAGGATAGAATGGCAAAAATTGAGCTTTTAGACAGCACAATTATTGAGGGTTTTTATAAGTACAACGTTGAAAATGAATCTTTAGAACACTCCAGTTCTGAGCAAATCTATACCCTCAAAGATGTGAAAAGGTTTTGGTTTTCAAAGAACTTAAAATACCCTGAAGAGTCATTTGTAAACATCAGGCTTGTTTGGCCCACCAGCGAGTATGGAGGCTTTTTCCAAACAGTGTCGAACAGTGAGTTTGTGTTTGTAAAGTATTTCTTAGAGTTTAAACCAAGGGATTATAATGCTGTAATGGATGTAGGTAATCCATACGATAGAGTAGAAATGTCTAAAGAGTTTTATATTCAATTAAATGGTAAATGGACTGCCCTACCACAAACTAAATCGGATCTCTACAAAGCTTTATCACCTTATGTTGAAGAATCCAAGTTGAAGAAATTCATCAGAAAAGAACGCATTAAACTAGACGAACCGAATGATGTGGGCACATTAATCAATTGGATAGCTAATAGTGGAAAGTAATCTCCTGCCTTAAATCTGGGTGAAGACTTAAGGCAACGGGACAATTCAACCCAATATCTTTGATCCATGCTCTTTGCTCTTCATTCAAAGGACAATTTTCCCAATAGAAATCAACTTTTAAGGCAGCTATTCTCCTCGGGGTAGCTGCCATTACTTTTTGCGTTGCAAGGTGCATACCGCTCATATCAAGGCCTTCCTTTTCTCCAGCAATGGCCATCACTGTCATCATGCAAGCACCTAAAGCAGTTGCCAGAGTATCGGTTGGAGAGAAAGTTTCTCCTTTACCATTATTATCTAAGGGAGCATCTGTGAAGAAAGTGTTCTTAGATTGTAGGTGAATGGAAGAAGTTCTTAAAGCTCCTTCATATTTGGTCTCAACGGTTTTCATAAACTATCAACTATAAAATTTCGTTACTTTAGGGACGTTTTAAAGCTAGCTTCAAAATCGATGCGCAACTTAAAAAAAATCTTTATTCTTCTTATCGTATTGAGCATTAGCTCTACAGCCTACAGTCAGCAAATTCCTCAATTTATTGATGAAGAATATGATGTTGAAAATGTCTTTGGCATTGTTAAGGCTACTAATGGGGGGTTAATAAGTGGTGCATTTTTTAGGCATTCAACTTTTTTAGGAGACAACAACCTTTCACACTGGGGTGTTGAAATTGTGAATATTAAACACCCAAGAGAAGCCAGAAGAACAACATTTACAGGAAGCTCCTATGTTTTCGGCAAATCAAACTATCTAGTTAGTATAAGACCTGTATACGGAAGGGAAAGAATTCTTTTTAAAAAAGCACCACAGCAAGGGGCAAGAGTTAGTGCTCTTTTTGCGGCAGGACCTGCTTTAGGATTAGAAATTCCCTATTTTATTGAGATAAGTCAGAATCAAAAAGAGCAGTACGATCCTAACAATAGTAATCACGCTGTTCCTTTTATAGTGGCCAGTGCTAGCCCTTTTCGAGGCTTAGGTCAGTCCAAAATCGTATTAGGAGCACATGCGAAAGCCGCTATTACATTCGAGACTAATTCCACAAAAAGGCGGGTGTTTGGATTTGAAGCAGGTTTCACCTTGGATGTTTACGCCAGAGAAATTGAAATTATTCCGTTGGCTGATAACAGAAGTGTCTATACTGCGGCTTTTATCGCTATCTATTTCGGAAGAAGAAGATAGTGTCTTTCAGTCTTTTTTTGGAACCTTTGCCTTACCTTTGTGTTCATATATTCGGAGGAACGATAGATGATAGAATTACCCGTTGTATCTAAACCAGCTGAAAGCAAAAGACGCAAGCCAGATTGGCTTCGCGTGAAACTTCCCATTGGCCCTGAATATGCCAAAGTGAGAAAGCTGGTAGATAGTCATAAACTTCACACCATTTGTGAGAGTGGCAATTGCCCAAATATGGGTGAATGCTGGGGCGCTGGAACAGCCACCTTTATGATTCTTGGAAACGTTTGTACACGCTCTTGCTCGTTTTGTGCAGTAGCTACTGGAAGACCACCAGAGTATGATGAAGCTGAACCCAAAAGAGTGGCAGAAGCCATTAAATTAATGGGAGTAAAACATGCTGTGATCACTTCTGTAAACCGTGATGAACTAAAGGACAGAGGAGCTGAAATTTGGTATCAGACTGTTGTTCAAACCAAACAACTAAGTCCAGAGACAACCATCGAAACGCTTATTCCTGATGTAAAAGGCAACTGGGATGCCTTGTATCGCATGATAGATGCAGGACAAGAAGTAGTTTCTCATAACATGGAAACGGTAAAAGAACTTTATCGCCCTGTTAGACCTCAAGCTAAATATGACAGAAGTTTAGAAGAGCTTGATAGAATTAAGAAATACGGTAAAAGATCTAAGTCAGGTGCCATGCTAGGTTTAGGAGAAACAGACGATCAAGTTTTCCAATTGATGGACGATTTGGCCGCTGTAAAATTAGATATCCTTACCCTGGGCCAATACCTTCAGCCAACCAAAAGGCACCATGAGGTTATTGAATATGTGCACCCAGATAAATTCGAATTCTTTAAAGAAGAAGGATTAAAACGAGGTATCAAATACGTAGAGTCTGGTCCATTGGTGAGATCTTCTTACCATGCCGAGAGACATGTGCATGTTTAGTCCATATTTCTATGGTCGATAGTCCATAGCTGTTTATCTCACAACAAAATTTTAAAGCCGCATAACGCGGCTTTTTTTTAATCAATTTGCAATACATAGATTTATGATGTATAATTGATCTATGTATTCAAGAGAACTATTAAAAGGCATCCTCAAGCCCATCATTTTAAAGCTATTGGCAGACCAAGGCAAAATGTATGGATATGAGATTGTTCAATTCGTGAAAGCCAGCTCAGAAGGCAAAATACTGGTAAAAGAAGGCTCACTATACCCTAGCTTACATGCACTTACCAAAGAAGGATATTTAGAAACTGAATCGGTCAGTGTAGGAAATCGCATCAGAAAATATTATCGCCTTACACAAAAAGGAAAAGCAATTGTAAGCCCTGCCATTAGTGAAGTGCAAGAGTTTCAATCTACCCTTGAACTGTTATTTGGAAAAGCTAAGCCTGCCATATCATGAGTAATAAAGAAATAGAAATGATTAGGGGCTTTCTAAAGCAGCAAGGCTTCACAGATTTAGAACTAATAGATGATCTGACAGATCATCTCGCCACAGAGATTGAATTATGCATGAATAATGAAAAACTGAGTTTTGATGCCAGTTTTGAAAAAGCAAAACTCAAGCTTTTACCCAACACACCTTACCAAATTGAAAAAGATTTAAAATTATTAACCACTCAAAAACACAATATTATGATTAAGAAAATCGCATTTATCGGAGGATATCTTAGTGCTCTTTCCTTAGCCGTTGCCATACTCTTTGGCATTTTATCTTATCAAGAGAGAATGGACTCAAATAGTTATAGAATACTTATAGATACTCAAAATCAATCAGAATTCTTAATTGGGGAGAACTATAAAGAAGAATGGAAAAATTACTTATCTGAAATGGAGATATCTCAACTGAATGTTATCAGGAAATCGAAGCTCTTTCAATCATTTCTTGTAGCCTCAATCCTGATATTAACATTCACCTATCTCCCTTATCGTTTTTACAACGGATATCAGAAAAGTCAATTAGAACTAACTTAATTTAGCTTGTCTGTTTCTTTTTTAAAGTGGCTCGTCATTTTAAAAGAGAATCCTTACATACCACCACGATAACAGAAAAGGCAGCCAATGGCTGCCTTTCTTGTTTTATATTCAATGTTTCTTATGCCATC